>CAYNDV010000001.1:0-44173 GCA_964396055.1 uncultured Vicinamibacterales bacterium
CACCCGCGTTACCGCGGGCGCGGTGCGCTCTTACCGCACCTTTTCACCCTTACCCGCCTCCGCTCTCCACCCTTCGGTCAGCGAGCTGCGGCGCGGCAGGCCCGAGCGGGGCTTGCCTCGCCGAAGCCCGAGTCACCGAGGGGTCGAGGGCGAAGGCGGGCGGTATGTTTTCTGTGCCACTGTCCTTCAGGTCACCCTGACCGGGCGTTACCCGGCGCACTACCCTGCGGAGTTCGGACTTTCCTCCCTCCCGCCCTGGCCCGCGCCGGAAGCGCGGGGAGGCGGAACGGCGGCCGTCTGGTCCGACTGCGGCGGAATTGTCAAAGAACCTGCTTCACCGGCGCCCCTGCGCAGGGGCCCCGGCCGGACTCCAGGCCGATTACGCGTCCTGGTCCTGACGGATATTGTACTGCTCCAGCTTCTTGTAGAGGTTACTGCGCGGCGTCCCGATGGCCTCGGCGGTCTTCGAGATGTTCCACGCGTTCTCCTTGAGTTTCTCGATGATGAAGGCCCGCTCGGCGGATTCCTTGAACTCGCGCAGCGTGGCGAGTCTCTCCCGTTCCCGCGGCGTTTCGCCGGCCGGGGCCGGCCGCGGGTCCTGTCGCACGCCGTCCGGCAGGTCGGAGAGGTCGATGACGTCTCCCGGCGACATGATGATGAGGCGCTCCACGGTGTTGCGCAATTCCCGCACGTTGCCGCGCCACCGGTGACGCTGCAGGGTGCTCATGGCCTCGGCCGTGAACCGCTTCGGCCGGAAGTTGTTCTCGCGGCTGAACAGGTCCGCGAAGTGCCGGACGAGGGCCGGGATGTCGTCCACCCGCTCGCGCAGGGGCGGCACGTAGATCGGGATCACGCTCAGGCGGAAGAACAGGTCTTCGCGGAACGTGCCCCGTTCCTGTTCCTCGTCCAGGTCCTTGTTGGTGGCGGCAATCACGCGCACGTCCACCTTGAGGGTGCGCGACGACCCGAGGCGTTCCACCTCGCCTTCCTGCAGCACGCGCAGCACCTTGGCCTGGGTCTTCAGGCTCATGTCGCCGATCTCGTCGAGGAAGATCGTGCCGCGGTCCGCCAGTTCGAACTTGCCGATCTGCTTCTCCGTGGCCCCGGTGAACGACCCTTTCTCGTGGCCGAAGAGTTCCGACTCGATGAGGTCGTCGGGGATGGCCGCGCAGTTCACCTGGACGAATCGCTCGCGGGCACGCAGGCTGTTGCGATGAATGGCGCGGGCCACCAGTTCCTTGCCCACGCCGCTCTCGCCCCGGACGAGCACCGTCGCGTTCGTGGGCGCGGCGCGCCGGACGGCGTCCAGCACGTCGCGCAGGCCCGCCGAACTGCCAATCATCTCGTGGCGGCTTTCGGCGGCCCGCAGCAGCGTCCGGTTCTCGTCGTGCAGGCGGCTGAACCCGAGGGCATTGCGGATGGTGACCAGGATCCGCTCCGTGGCGAGCGGCTTCTCGATGAAGTCGAACGCCCCGAGTTTCGTGGCCTCGACGGCGGTCGAGACCGTGCCGTGCCCCGAGATCATCACGACGGGCAGATCCGGCGCGACGCCGCGCATGCGGCCGAGGGTCTCGAGACCGTCCATGCCCGGCATCTTGATGTCGAGGAAGACCAGATCCACCGACTCGCGGCCCACCGTGGCCACGCCATCCTCCCCGGTGGCGGCCCCGAGGCATTCGTACCCTTCGTATTCGAGGATCATCCGCATCGAATCGCGGATGGCGGCCTCGTCGTCGACGACCAGGATGCGTGGCTTCATGGCAGTTTCGGCGCCGCGGCGTCGGGGGCCACCCGGACGGTCCGGACAGCGCGCTGACCGGTATCGGGGAGAAAGACGTAGAACAACAGCAGGTCTCCGGGCTTCACGCCCGCGGCGATGCGCCGGTAATCGGCTGCGGTGCGCACGGCCTGGCGGTTGACCTCGAGAATGACCTCGCCGTGGCGCAGGTCCGCATCGTCTGCGGGGCTGAGGGGCTCGACCTCGGCGATGAACGCGCCCTGGATGTCACGGGGCAGGCGGAACCGGTCGATGGCGCTGCGCGACAGGTCGCGCACGCTCACGCCGACCGCGCTGACCGGCGCGGACGCCGGCGGCGAGGCGGGACCGGCCGGGGCCGGCGCTACGGCGCCGTCTTCGTCGCGCGTGGGCCGTTCCGCCAGGCGGACGGTTACCGTGTACTCGCGGCCGTCCCTCACGTACAGCACCCGGGCGCTGGAGCCCGGGTCGCGGGACGACACGGAACGGATGAGCGCCTCGGTGGAACTCACGCGGCTGTCGTCGACCGCCACGATGAGGTCGTAGGGCCGCAGACCGGCGCGGGCGCCGGGCGATCCCGGCGTGACGTCCTGCACCAGCGCGCCATCGGTCCGGGCGAGACGGAGCGCCTGCCGCAGGTCGTCGTCGATGTCCCGCAAACTGACCCCGATGTAGCCCCGTGCCACGCGGCCGAACCGGCGCAGGCGATCCAGGATCTCGCGCGCCTGGTTGATGGGCACCGCGAAGCCGATGTTGTTCGCTTCCTCGCTCATCGCCGCGTTGATGCCGATCACCTCGCCGCGCGTGTTGATGAGCGGGCCGCCGCTGTTGCCCACGTTGATGGCCGCGTCGGTCTGGATGTAATTGTCGAGGCTCTGGTCGAAGAGCTTGCGGCCCAGATAGCTGACCACCCCCACCGTGACGGTGTGCTCGTAGGCGAGGGGGTTGCCGATGGCGCACACCCATTCGCCGACCCGTACGGTGCCCGAGTCGCCCAGGGGCGCCACGGCCAGCCCCGACTCGCCGTCGACGCGCAGCAGCGCGACGTCGATGTCCGGGTCGGCGCCCACGACTGTCGCGCGCAGGCTGCGCCCGTCGCTGAACTTGACGGTGACCCGCTCGGCGCCCTCGATGACGTGCTGGTTGGTCAGGATCTCGCCGTCGGCCGAGATCACGAAGCCGCTGCCCGACCCGCGGTCCACGCTCTCCCAGTCGTGGAACCGTTCGTCGTCAACGGGGTGATCGGGACTCGGCCGAGGCGCGCTGCCCGGGCGGGAGGTGGCCTCGATGTACACGACGGCCGGGTTGATGCGCTCGGCGACATCCGCGAAGCTGGGCAGGCCCGCCAGCGCCGGGCCTGCAGACGCCGGGCTGCCCGGACGAGGCCGGCCCGCAGGCGGCGCCGCCGTCGAGACCGACGCGGTGGGCCCGAAGGAGCCGGCCACCACGAGGCCGACCAGGAACGCCACCGAGACGGCAAGCCCCAGCGTCAGCAGCGTGAATCGTCGTGTCACGAGTTCATTATAAGGTGCGTGAACGCCGCCTCATCCAGCACGGCGACGCCAAGGGCCCGGGCCTTGTCGAGTTTGCTGCCCGGATCCGCCCCCGCCACGACGTACGTGGTCTTGCGGCTCACCGAGCCACTTACCTTGCCGCCACGGGCCGTGATGGCCTCCTCGGCCGCGTCCCGCGTGAAGCCGGCCAGCGTGCCGGTGAGCACGAAGGTCCGGCCGGCGAGTGGCCCGGGGCCGACCCGGTGCCCGGGCAGCGGGGTCTCGGCGCGTACGCCCACGTCCCGCAAGGCCCGAATCAGGTCGGCGTTGTGCGGTTCGAGGAAGTAACGCCGCACGCACGCCGCCACGACCGGCCCGATGTCGTCGGCCACCTGCAGGGCGTCCTCGGAGGCCCCGGCCAGGGCGTCGAGGCTGCCGAAGGTCGCCGCCAGCGTCTGGGCCGCGCGTTCGCCGACGTGCCGGATGCCGAGGGCGAACACGACCCGCCACAGGTCGTTGGCCTTGCTGCGCTCGATCTGGTCGAGCAGCTTCGCCGCGGACTTCCGACCCATCCGCTCCAGGCCCTCGAGCGTGCCCTGGTCGAGACGATACAGGTCGGCGAAGGTCCGGACCAGACCGTGCGCCACCAGCTGGTCCACCAGGGCCTCGCCCAGGCCCTCGATGTTCATGGCCCGGCGCCCGGCGAAGTGCTGCAGGCTGCGGCGCAGGCGGGCCGGGCAGGACGTGTTCGGGCAGCGCCACACCACCTCGTCGTCGGGGCGCTCGAGGGCGCTGCCGCACGACGGGCACG
This sequence comes from uncultured Vicinamibacterales bacterium, assembly GCA_964396055.1. GTDB lineage: Bacteria > Acidobacteriota > Vicinamibacteria > Vicinamibacterales > JAKQTR01 > CAYJPV01. Next base: position 4,061 of record CAYNDV010000001.1, read on the forward strand.
CCGCCGGCATCACCCAGGCTTCGGCGCCCTCGGGCCGTTCGGCCGGCACCGGGCCGACGACCTTGGGAATGACGTCGCCGCCCTTTTCGATGATGACCATGTCACCCGGGCGGATGTCCCGGCGGGCAATCTCCTGTTCGTTGTGCAGCGTCGCCAGCTGGATGGTCGAGCCCGACAGCCAGACGGGCTCGAGCACAGCGAACGGCGTCACGGCCCCGGTGCGGCCCACGTTCACGTCGATGCGCAGCAGCCGGGTGACGGCCTGCTGGGCGGGGAACTTGTAGGCGGTGGCCCACCGGGGGAACTTGGCGGTGGCGCCGAGCCGCTCGCGCATCGCCAGGTCGTCCACCTTGATCACGACACCGTCGGTGTCGAAGTCCAGGGCGTGGCGGGCGTCCTGCCACTCGGCGCAGTACGCCACCAGGGCGTCCACGCCGTCGCAGCGCCGCCAGTGGCGCTCGACGGGCAGGCCCCAGGCGTGCAGCTGCTCCAGGGTGGCCGCGTGCGACGACGGGCGCCCGGTGGGCTCCACGAGCAGCTGGTAGACGAACGCCGACAGGCCGCGTCGGGCCACGACCGCCGGATCGAGGCTGCGCATGGTGCCCGCGGCTGCGTTGCGCGGGTTGGCGAAGGCGGGTTCGTCCTGGTCCTCGCGCTCGCGGTTGATGCGATCGAAGGCCGCGCGCGGCAGGTAGACCTCGCCCCGCACTTCGACGCGGCCGGGCACGTCACCCGCGAGGCGCAGCGGGAGGGCGCGAATCGTGCGGACATTCGACGTGACGTCTTCGCCGCGCACGCCATCGCCCCGGGTGGCCCCCCGCACGAGGATCCCGTCCTGGTAGGTCAGCGACAGGCTGAGGCCGTCAATCTTCAACTCCGCCACGTACGCGACGCGTCCGGGGACCGCGTCCCCCTCCGCGAGGCCCCGCCGTACCCGTTCGTCGAAGGCGCGGAGATCGTCCTCGTGGTACGCGTTGTCGAGGCTGAGCATCGGCTCGGCGTGCTCCACGGTCTCGAACCCGTCCGAGGGCCGGCCGCCGACGCGCTGCGTCGGCGAGTCGGGTGTGACCAGCTGCGGATGGGCCTCCTCGATGGCGCGGAGGTCGCGCATCAGGCCGTCGAACTCGGCGTCCGAGATCTCGGGGGCGCTGAGGACGTAGTACCGCTCTTCGTGATGGCGGATGAGGCGGCGCAGCTGGTCGGCGCGTTGTTCTGGTGTCATGCGTCGCTCGGGCGCCGTCCGTGTGGCGCCGCGACCCGGCGATCTACCGGTCGCGGGCGAGCACGTAGTCCGGCAGGGCCATCAGGGCATCGCGCTCGGGCCCCGGCGGGAAGACCTGAAGGTGCCGCCTGGCGTCGAGGGCGAACGCGACGGCCTTGTCGTAGGCCGTCTCCGCGCAGCGGTGCGTCGTCAGCCATCCACTGATGCGCTCCCACTCGTCGTCGGTCATCTGGCGGTCCCGGACGACCCGGCGCACCAGGTCCTGGTCCGCCGGCGCCAGCTTCGGCAACAGGTGAATCACCGGAAGGGTGATCTTGCCCTCCCGCAGGTCGCTGGCGACGGGCTTGCCCAGGGCTTCCGCCTTGCCCGTGAGATCGAGCAGGTCGTCGACCAGCTGGAACGCGATCCCGAGATTGAATCCGTAGCCCCAGAGGGCGTCGGCCTGCTCGTCCGGGATGCCGGCCAGCATGCCGCCGATCCGCGAGCAGCCCCCGAACAGGTAGGCGGTCTTGCGCCGGATGATCTCGAAGTGCTCTTCTTCGGCGATGTCCGGATCGCCGTTCTTGGTGAGCTGGTAGAGCTCGCCCTCGATCATGCGGAGCGTGACGTCGCACAGCAGCCGGATGATGGCCAGCTCATCGTGCGTGAGAGCCATGGCCATCGACTTGATGTAGAGGTAGTCCCCGAGCAGCACGCTGACGTCGTTGCCCCACTGGGAGTGGACGGCCAGGCGCCCGCGGCGCAGGTCGGAGTCGTCGATGATGTCGTCGTGCACCAGGGTGGCGGTGTGGATGAACTCCACGACCGCCGCGTAGAGCACCGCGCGGTCGCCGGTGTACCCGCAGAGCCGGCTGGCCATCAACAGCACCGCCGGCCTGATGCGTTTGCCGCCGCTGGCCTGGATATACCGGCCGATCTTAGGGATCAGATCCACCTGCGACTGCACGTGGCGGACGAATTCCTCGTCGACCCGCTTCAGGTCTTCGCGGACTGGTTCGAACAGTTGTGCGAGGGATGCGACGCTTTTTTCCACAACAATCGAGGTGTCGAGCCATCACACCACATTCACCGGGGTGTGTCAACGCGACCACGGCCGCCTTTCACGGCCTGAACAGGGTCCGGTAGTTGGACGTGACGAGCTCGGTGATGCGGGCGGCGGGGCTGCCGCGCAGGGCGCCCAGACGATCGGCGACCGCCTGGACCCACGCCGGCTCGTTGCGTTTCCCGCGATGCGGCACGGGGGCGAGATACGGGCAGTCCGTCTCGGCGAGCAGGCGATCGTCCGGCACGAAGCGGGCGGCGTCGTGGATGGCGGTCGCGCGCGGGAAGGTCACGATGCCCGAGAAGGACACGTAGCATCCGAGATTGAGGGCCGCCCGCGCCAGGGCGACGTCGCCCGAGAAGCAGTGGAACACGCCGGCCACCTGTCCCCCGCCTTCCTGCGCCAGTACGTCGAGCGTGTCCGCGTCGGCCTCGCGCGTGTGGATGACGATGGGCCACCCGAGTTGCGCTGCCAGCGCCACCTGGGCGGCGAAGACGGCCCGCTGGAGCGGTCGCGGTGCGAAGTCGTAGTGGTAATCCAGGCCGATCTCCCCCACCGCGCGTGCCCGCGGATCCGCGGCGAAGAGGCCCCGGACCGCGTCGGCCGCCTCCGACGGGCGCCCCTCGAAGGCGCCGGCGCGGTGCGGGTGCACGCCGAGGGCCGTCCTCAGGCCGGGACAGGCCTCCGCCAGCGCGGCCGCACGTCGGTGCTCGTCGGGGTCCAGGGCGTCGAGCACGCAGAGAAAGTCGTGCACGCCCGCGTCGGTGGCCCGGCGCACGGCCTCGGCCGCGTCGGCGGCGAAGGCCTCGTCCGCCAGGTGGCAGTGGGTATCGACCATGCCGGCTACTTGATGCGGGCCCCGAGCGCGGGTTCCTTGTCGAATGTCACGACGATCGGCAGACCGCCCGGCACGTTGGCCGCGAGGATCATGCCGTTCGACTCGACCCCCATCAGCGTGGCAGGCTTCAGGTTCGCCAGGATCGCCACCACCTTGCCGACCAGCGCCTCGGGCTCGTACGCCTCGGCGATGCCGGCCACCAGCGTCCGGCGCTCGAAGCCGAGGTCCACGTCCAGCTTCATGAGCTTGCGCGACTTCGGCACCCGTTCGGCGGCCACGACGCGGGCAGCCCGGATGTCGATCTTCATGAAATCCTCGATGGCAATGCGCTCGTCCGTGGGGGCGGGCGTCACCACCTGGGTCGTTCCGGCGGCCGGCGCCGGGGTCTGCGGCTGTTCGTCACTCATGGTTCGTCGGCTCCCTTCGCCGGGGGCAGGCCCGCGGCCTGGCGCGCCCGGGCTCGTCTGCTCAGGCTGTCATGCCGTTCGCGTACGCCCGCGCCGCGGCGGCCTGCACGTCCTTGACCGGCTGGCCGTGCTGCGCGGCGAGGCGCGCGCAATCGTCGAACTCGGGGGCGGCGTTCGTCACGATGCCCGCCCGCCTCGCGATCTTGACGCGGACCGGCCCGTACGAGGTCGTCACCGTGACCGTCTCACGTTCCAGGCATTCGCGTTCCGCCAGCGTGTGCCGCACCCCGATCGTGGTGGTCTCCCGGAACAGCACCGTGAGGCAGGCGTCGCGGTGACGCGGCGGCGCCACGACGGTGACCAGCGTCCCGGGGCGGTTCTTCTTCATCTGGACCGGCGTGAAGTACGCCTCGAGCGCGCCGGCCGCGTACAACTGCTCCATCACCACACCGAAGATCTGGGGGTTCATGTCGTCGATGTTGCACTCGATCACCGCGACCTGGTCGTGGCCAGGCGCGCCGGCCTCCTCGCCCAGCGTTGCACGCAGTACGTTCGGGTGGGTGGCGATCTCCCGGCTGCCCGCCCCGTAGCCGTTCTTGCGGATGGTCATCGCCGGCATGGGCCCGTAGGCCGACGCGTGCCCGGTCACCAGCAGCGCGCCGGTCGGCGTCACCATCTCGAAGGGCGTCCCATCCGAGTAGACGGGCGCGCCTTCGAGGAGCCTGGCCGTCGCCGGCGCCGGCACGGGCAGGAGGCCGTGCTCGGTCTTGACGCGGCCGGCGCCGACATTGAGGGGCGACGACACCACGCGGTCCACGCCGAGCGCATCGATGGCCCACACCGCCCCGACGATATCCACGACCGAGTCCAGGGCGCCGACCTCATGGAGGTGAACCCGGTCGAGGCTGACCTGGTGCATGTCGGCTTCGACCCTCGCCAGGCGCTCGTACAGGCGGCGCGCGCGCGCCCTGGTGGAAGGCGCGAAGGCGGTCTTGTCGACGAGCGCCAGGACGTCCTCGAGACGACGGTGGTGGTGGTGATGGTGCGCGTGCCCGTCGTGGTGGCCGGCGGGGTGGTGAGGCGTGGCCGGTGGTTCGATGACGCGGAACGACGTGGCGGCAATGCCCCCCCGCACGACGCGAGCGGCCTCGAGGGCGGCGCCCTCCGGCAGGAGGTGTCCAAGGGCCGAGCGCAGGTCGTCCAGCGGCAGGCCGAGATCGAGCAAGGCGCCGAGCAGCATGTCGCCGGAGGCACCCGACGCACAGTCGAGATACAGGACGTTCGCCATATCCCTCTGATTGTGCCCTATCCGAGCCGTCCCGTCTCGCGGAGACTGCAGTACCGCGTCGGGCCGAGGATCACGTGGTCCAGCACGTCGATGCCCATCAGCGTGCCAGCGGCGACCAGCCGCTCCGTCAAGGCGACGTCCTCGGCGCTTGGCGTCGGGTCGTCCGATGGATGGTTGTGAAAGAGGATGATGCTGGCGGCGCGGGAGGCGGCCGCCTCCCGGAAGATCTCACGCGGATGGACCACGCTGCGATCGAGCGTGCCGACAAAGAGCACCAGGGTCCGCAAGAGCCGGTGCTTGGCGTCCAGCAGGACGATCCCGAACTGCTCCACCGGGCGCGCCCCGAACTCCGGCAGCAGGTGGAGGGCCACGTCCCGGGGCGAGCGCAGCGCGATGCGGTCCGCCGGACTCCGGGTCAGGGTGCGGCGCCCGAGTTCGACCGCCGCCAGCACCCGGGCGGCCTTGGCCGGGCCGACGCCCGGGGTCGCGCGCAGTTCGTCCAGGCTGCAGGTGGACAGGCCGTGGACCCCGCCGGCCCGTTCCAGGAGCGAGGCGGCCACGGCGATGGCCCCGTGGCGGCGGGTCCCGGCCCCGAGGACGGCCGCGAGCAGTTCGTGGTCGGCGAGCGGCGACGGGCCCATCCGCCCGATCTTCTCGCGGGGCCGGTCCCGGGCGGTCTGCGCCCTCACAGGCGCGCCTCCAGGGCAGGCAGCGCCGACGCGGCGGGGCCGTGGACGACCACGGTGGCGTGCGGGCTCAGGGGCGTCGGGGCGACATTCACCTCGATGACCGCGCCGCCGGCCCTGAGCGTGAGATCCGGCATCGCTGCCGCCGGATAGACCAGGGCGGAGGTGCCGACCACGATCATGACATCGGCACGCCTCGCCGCCTCGGACGCCGCCGCCACGCGTTCGGGATCGAGCGCCTCGCCGAACCACACGACACCCGGGCGCAGCCACGCGCCGCAGCGGCACCGCGGCGGCATCGAGGCGCCCGGTCCGGCGGGCGGCGGGCCGGCACCGGGGGACGACCGCTCGTCCCGTTCGAAGCCGCACCGGGCGGCGCAGATCGAGAGCCAGATGCTGCCGTGCAGCTCGATGGCGGACGGGCTGCCCGCCCGCTGGTGCAGGCCATCGACGTTCTGCGTGATCAGGTCGAATGCCCACCTCCGCCTGGCCCACCCGGCCAGCGTGTCGTGGCCGGCATTCGGGCTCACGCCGGCGAGGAGCGAGCGCCGCCAGTGGTACCACTCCCAGACCAGCGCCGGGTCCCGTGCGAACGCCTCAGGGGTGGCGAGATCTTCCGGGCGGTACTGGCGCCACAACCCGCCGGCTCCCCGGAAGGTCGGCACTCCGCTCTCCGCGGAGATGCCGGCGCCGGTGAGGGCCACGACGCGGGCGGCGCCGGCGAGCAGCGCCGCGGCGCGATCGATCGCGATGTCGTCCATGGTCTCTGTCGCCTGCCGGCTGCTGCAAGAATCCCGCTCACGCGGACGTGAGGGAAAACGGCCCTGTCGGGCGGATTCGGGCATGTCGTCCCCGGGCGTGTGCGCGGGTTGCCATCCCGGGGGCGCCGGATCGTACGCGGTTGTTGCCACCCGCGGCTAGAACACCAGGGGGCCGACGACGGTGACGGCCAGCACGATGACGATCGAGCCCAGGATGTCGAGGACGACACCGTAGCGCATCATGGCGCCGATCGGCACGTGGCCGGAGCTGTAGACGATGGCGTTGGGCGGCGTCGAGATCGGGAGCATGAAGCCCATGCTCGCGCCGAGCGTCGCGCCGAGGGCGGGTTCGATCGGGCGGATCCCGGACGCGGTCGACACCGCGATGGCCACGGGCACGAGCATGCTGGCCGCGGCGGTGTTCGACGTCGTTTCGCTCAGCACCACGGCGAGCACCGTGAAGAGCGCGGTGTACGCGAACATCGAATGGACGGGCAGCCAGGCCGTCAACCCGCGTCCCAGCGCCTCTGCCAGCCCGGTGCTGAACGCCAGGGCGCCCATCGAGAGGCCGCCGCCAAACAGGAGAATCGTGCCCCAGTCGATGCGCGAGGCCTGTTCCCAGGACATCGTGAACACCGAGCGGCGGCGGTCCACCGGGAGCACAAAGAGGAGCAAGGCCGCAATCAGGGCCGCCACCGATTCGGGCACGGCTGCGGTGAAGGCCTTCGCGGCGCTGGCCAGGGACGATCCCGCCAGGGCCAGTAACCCGGGGACGACCCAGAGCACGACGGCGACGGCGAAGGCCGCGAGCACGTTGCGTTCGCCCGGTTTCATCGGGCCGAGGCGCGCGAGGTCGTCGCGCACGTGGGCGATACCGGCGCCCTTGAGCGTGATGCCCCGCCCGCCCGCCGCCCAGAGCCACAGGGCCAGCACACCGTACAGCGCGACGGCCAGCGGCACGCCGAACAGCATCCACGTCACGAACGAAATCTCCACGCCCGCCAGGCTTCGCAGCATGCCCAAACCGATCAGGTTCGGCGGCGTGCCGATGGGGGTGGCCACGCCGCCGATCGAGGCGGCGAAAGCGGTCATCAGCATGAGCATCGTGGCGAAGCGCCGCACCGGGGCCACGTCCTTGCCGGGCTTGCGCATGAAGTGCGTCACGATCGACAACCCCACCGGATACAGCATGGCGGCTGTCGCGGTATTGCTGATCCACATGGAGATCACGGCGGCCACGGCGCCGAACACCACGAGGATACGCCCCGGCGTCACGCCCGCCTGCTGCCGTGCCAGGGCCGTGTAGGCGATGCGGCGGTCGAGGCCGTGCACGTACATCGCCTCGGCCAGGATGAAGCTGCCGATGAACAGGAAGATGATCGGGTCGGCGAACGGCGCAAACGCCTCCTTGACCGGGGCCACGCGCAGCAGCACCACGAGTGTGGGCCCCAGCAGCGCCGTGATGGCCACCGGCAGCGCCTCGGTCACCCAGAAGACGAACATCAGCGTCATGATGGCGGCCAGGCGCTGCGCCGGCGCGGGCAGGCCCAGGGGCACGACGAGCAGGACGGCCAGGGCCAGCGGACCGGCCACCAGTCCGGCCATCCGCCGGCGGCGGTTGAACTGCAACTCGGCGGGCGAGTAGGCCTCGACCGCGTCCATGGCGTCCTGCCGGTTCCGGATCACCTGATCCACTGCCCCTCCCAGACCACTTCGGCCCAGCCCGTCAGCGCAAGGCCGTCAGCGGTCCACTCGACGTGCTGGGTTCCGCCGGGCGACGTGACTGCCATCGCCCTGTCTGCGCCGCCGTGGGCCATCGCGGCCACCGCGGCGGCGCAGGCCCCGGTGCCGGAGGCCGTGGTGGGCCCGACGCCGCGTTCCCAGATCAGGATGCGCACGTGCGCCGGTTGCTCGACCACCGCGAATTCGACGTTCGTGCCGGCCGGAAACGCCGGGTGACGCTCGAGGCGGGGACCGAGTCGCCGGTACCGCTCGTCGTCGAGCGCCGGCTCCAGCACGACGCACTGCGGGTTGCCAATCCGCAGAACGACCACCTCCACCCGTTCGCCATCCACGTCCAGCACCCGGCGGGCGAGGTCCTCGGGCTGCCCCATCGCCGCCCGGAACGTCAGGCGCGCACCGTCGCCCGCGACCGGCTCGAGCCACTTGTCGCCGGCGTCGGTCTGGATGCGCCACCGCGCGGGCGACGGCTGCCCGGCCACACGGGCACGCCACGCCAGGAGCGCCGCCAGGCCTCGCACCCCGTTGCCGGACACCTCCGACGGGCTGCCGTCGGCGTTGAAGAGGCGCATGCGGGCCCCGTCGGGCCCAGGCACGTACAGGATCAGGCCGTCGGCGCCGGCGCCGCTGTGCCGGGCGCACATCTCGCGCGCCAGGTCGGGCCAGGGGTGCGCCGACCAGGCATCGGTCGGGACGTAGAGGAAGTCGTTGCCGTAGGCGTGGGCTTTGGCGATCGGCCAGTGCATGACGCCCGCCTCACCGCTGGCAGAACGCGAGCAGGTGCCAGCCGAACCGCCGTACCAGTGCGCGCGGCAGGGTGTTGAACGCGCCCACGAACACCTTGTTGAAGAGCAGGCCCTTCCAGCCGCCGTGCAGCCGCGAGGCCACCGGGAACCGCTCGGGGACGATGCGCACCGCCGAGAAGCCGGCCAGCAGGCGGCGGAACTCCCCCATCGAGTATGTCTTCAGGACGGGCGCGCCCTCGTGCTCCAGCCCGACCTTCATCACGCGCGACAGCGCGTTCAGCCAGGAGATGCGGTTGTACACCTGGAAGAACGCCGTGCCCCCGGGCGTGAGGACGCGCCGGCACTCCTCCACCAGAGCCCGATCGTCCGCGGTGTACTGCACCACGCCGTGGGCGTACACGAAATCGAACGAAGCGTCCGGAAACGGCAGCCGCTCGCCGTCGCCGACGCACAACGCCGCCGTGAGGCCCTGGTGCGCGGTGTTCTGCCGCGCGAGGGCGATGGCCGCATCGGCCACGTCCACACCCGTCACGCGGGCCCCGCCCCGCGCGAAGCGCACCAGGTCCACGCCGGTGCCGCAGCCCACATCGAGCACGCGCCGGCCGGCATACCCGCCGAAGTCCACCAGCCGCAGCAGGTGATGCAGCTTGTCGAAGTGGTACTCGTCGAGGTCCGCGAAGAACCCCGGCGACCCCGGCGGGTGCTGCGAGATCTCGAGATCGTGGATGTGGATGTTCCAATAGCGGCGGATCGCGGCGGCCGACCCGGGTTCTGGCGGCGGACTGTGTGGCACGGGCGCCTACTATAGAATACTTGTGCGCATCCGGCAACGAGGCCGGCCCGCGGCCCCGCGCGTGACCCATGAACCGTGACATCGCTCGACTGACTGGCGCCCGCTTCGATCTCCTGATTCTCGGCGGCGGGATTCACGGCCTGGCCGTGGCCTACGACGCCGCCCAGCGCGGCCTGCGCGTCGCGCTCGTCGAACGCGGGGACTTCGGCAGCGGCAGTTCCTTCAACCACGCCCGCACCGTGCATGGCGGCCTGCGATCGCTCCAGACGGGTGACGTGCCCAAGGCGCGCTTCTCGATGCACGAGCGGCGCGCCCTGGCGCGCATCGCGCCGAACTGGGTCGAGCCGCTGTCGTTCATGATGGGCACGACGTCGAAGATCATGCGCTCCCGGCTGGCGCTGCGCGCCGCCTTCGCGATCGATGCGACGGTCGGCTACGACCGCAATGCGGGTGTCGTGCCCTGGTTACATTTGCCCGCCGGGCGCGTCGAGGGTCCGGATGCCTACCGGCACGCCTTTGGCGACAACGCGCGGCCCGGCATCACGGGCGCTGCCCGCTGGTGCGACTACCATATGGCGGACTCGGACCGCCTCACGCTGGCCGTCGCCCGGGCGGCTGTCAGCCACGGTGCCGTGCTGGCCAACTACGTCGAGGCCGTCGAACCGAGGCGGACGGGGGCCACGGTGATGGGCGTGCGGGCCGTGGACCGGGAGACAGGCGCCGGCCTCGACATCGACGCGCGGCTTGTTGTCAACGCCACCGGGGGCAGTTGCGCCCGCTGGATGGAGGCCCTGGGCGGGCGGCCGGGATTCCCGCTCATCAAGGCCATGAACGTCGTAACCTCGCGGCCCGCCGGTCCCGTCGCGATGGGCGCGCCGACCAGTGGAGGGCGGCTCCTGCTCATCATGCCGTGGAAGGGCCGGGCGTTGATCGGCACGTCCCACTCGGAGGTGCCGGTGGAGGCCCACGACGCGGGCGTGTCGCCGGCCGAACTGGATCACTTCCTGGCGGAGATCAACAGCGCGTTTCCAGCCCTTGCCCTCACGCCGGCCGACGTGACGCTCGTCCATCGCGGCGTCGTGCCAGCCGAGCGCCAGAGCGACGGGACCCTTGGCCTGATGGGCCACCATCGCATCCACGATCACGCGGCGGACGGGGTCCGTGGGGCGATCACCGTCGTCGGCGTGAAGTACACGACCGCCCGTGGCGTCGCCCGGCAGGTGGTGGACCGTGCCTGCGAAGCCCTCGGGCGGCCGGCGGGGTCGTGTCGGACCGGTACCACGCTGCTGCCCGGCGCCTTCGCCCATCCGGCCGACATGGAAATCGAGGAGGCGACACTGGCCGCCCGCGGCGTCGATCTCGCGGCGGCCGCGCCCGCCCTGGTGCGGACGCACGGCACGGCCTGGCGCGAGGTGCTGGCGGCCTGCGCCGACGCCCCCGCCCTGCGCGAACCGATCGCCGGTGGGGTGGCGATGCCCCAGGCCGTGTTGGCGCACGCCGTGCGGCACGAGATGGCCCGCACGCTCACCGACGTGGTGGTCCGACGCAGCGGCGTGGGGGCGGCCGGGTACCCCGGCGACGCGGTCGCGGAGGCATGCGCCGCGTGGATGGCCGCGCACGCCGGCTGGGATGACGGCCGCCGGGCGCGCGAACTGGCGGAGCTGCGGGCGTTCTATGCGCCGGTGACTGGGGCGCAGGCGCGCTAGAACAGCTTCCGGCTATCGAGCAGGATCGTGACGGGCCCGTCGTTGACCAGTTCGACCTGCATATGGGCCTGGAAGATGCCGGTTTCGACGCGCAGACCCGCCTGCCGCAACTCGCGGACCACATCATCGAATACCAACCGCCCGGTGTCGGCCGGCGCGGCGCCGTCGAACGAGGGCCGGCGGCCGCGCCGCGCGTCCCCGTAGAGCGTGAACTGCGACACCGCCAGCACGGCGCCCCCGGTGTCGCGCACGGAGCGGTTCATCCGCCCGTCGTCGTCCTCGAAGATGCGGAGATCGGCGATCTTCGCGGCGAGGCCCTTGATGTCGGCGGGCCCATCGTCCCGTGCGATGCCGATGAGGACGAGGAGGCCGCGGTCGATCGCACCCACCACCGCCCCGTCGACCCGCACCGAGGCCGACGACACCCGCTGCACGACGGCCCTCACCTCTGCCGTCCTTCGGCGCCCCGGGCCGCGGCCGCGGGCGGGTTGAGCCGGCGGTCCAGCAGGTGGCGCGGGGCCACGTTGCCGAGGGCCGTCAGCATCGAGGCCTTCACGCCGGGGTGCTCCTGTTCCAGGTCGAAGATCAGGCGTTTGAGGCGCTGGCGTTGCAGCGCCAGGTCGCCGCAGGCCGGACAGCAGCAGCCGATGATGGGCAGGCCGCACGCCTTCGTGTACGCGCGGGCCTCGTCCTCGCTGACGTAGGCCAGGGGCCGGATGACCACGTGCTGGCCGTCATCCGACACCAGGCGCGCCGGCATGGCCTTGAGCGCTCCCGCGAAGAACAGGTTCAGGAGCAGCGTCTCGATGAAGTCGTCCGCGTGATGGCCGAGCGCGATCTTGGTGGCGCCCAGGCTGGCCGCCAGGCGGTACAGCACGCCGCGGCGCAGGCGGGCGCACAGGGAGCACGGCGTGTCGGCGGGATCGAGGAGGTCGTCGATGGTGGCCCCGATCGTCGTGAGCTGGACATGGTGTTCCCAGCCGCGTTCGGCGCACGCCTGCGCGACCTGCCTGCCCTGGAACCCCTCGTAGCCCGAGTCGATCGTCAGGGCCACCAGCGTGAAGCGGATCGGGGCGCGCCGGCGCAGCACGTCGAGGATCTGCATGAGCGCCCAGCTGTCCTTGCCGCCCGACAGGCCGACCAGGATGCGATCCCCGTCCTCGATCAGCCCGTGATCGACGATGGCGCGGGTGGCCTTCTTGGCGATCTGGGCCTCGAGGTCGCTGTCGTAGGCCATGCGTCAGGCCAGGAGGAGGCGGTCGACCGTCGCCGGCCAGTTGATGGGAGCGACGGTGCGCGAGCCGCCGTCGCCGAGCCGCTCCGCCAGGGCGGGATCGTCGGCGAGCTGGCGCATGGCGCGCGCCAGCGCGGCGGGCGTCGGCTCGCACACGAAGCCGTTGTACTCCGGGCGGACGAGTTCGGCCGGGCCGCCGCTGTCCGCGCACGTGATCACCGCCTTGCGCGACGCGAAGGCCTCGACCGTCACCAGCCCGTAGTCCTCGTGGCGGGGCGGGAACACCACCGCCCGGCAGCGGCCGAGATGGGCGACCAGGTCGTCCGACGAGATGCCCCCCAGCAGTCGTACGCGATCGGCGACGCCCAGATCGCGCGCCAGCGTCTGCAGGCCGGTGGCCGTGCCGCCCTCGCCCGCGATGGCACAGCGCAGGCCGCGGCCATCGGGCTCGGCCAGGGCCCGCACGACGAGATCGAGGCGCTTGAGCGGCGTGAGCCGCGACACCGCGAAGAACTCGTCGCCGTACCCGTCGCAGCGGTACGGCCGTTGTGACGGCGGCGGGTACAGCACGGTGGACGGGATGCCGCCGATGCGGCGCAGGCGATCCTGGACGGTGCCCGAGATGACGAAGAGGCGCGATACGTTGCGCGTCAGCAGGTAGCCGTCCACCTGATGGATGAGCCACCGCCGGATGTGTTCTTTGAGCTTGTGGCGGCGGGCCATGGGCCCGATAAACGTTTCCCACAGGTCGTAGTACTCGCGCATCCGGTGGAAAAGCCAGCTGACATGGCGCGGGTGCCGGACGGCGTAGCTGGGAAACCGCAGCGAGATGACTTGATCGACCTTCTGCTGGTCCCACGTCTCGCCGACGTCGGTGAGCCAGGTGGCGAGGTACGACGAAAACTGGCGCCCGAAGCGGTTCTGCGGCGTCAGCAGCAGGCCGGCATCGTGACCGGCCTGGCGCAGCGCGTCCACCAGGGCGCGGGCGAGCACCGTGTGGCCGCCTTCGGCGAACAGGGGGCTGGCGGTCACCACCACGATCCGCATGGTCAGTTCCTCAACTCCGGGGTCACCTTCACGCCGAGGAACCGGTTGTCCTCGGACGCGGCAGTGACGAACATCGGCACGAACCCCGAGTCGCAGGCCAGCGACACCGTCCACACTCGCGTCCCGTTGTACGGAAACCCGTCGTCCAGCGGCACGGCCAGTACCCGGGTCTCGCCAGGCTGCAACGTGATCGTGTCGCGCCACCAGCCGCGAGCAGCCGTCAGCCGCGCCGGCACGGGGCCGGCGGTGAGCGTGAGTTCCAGGCGGCTGGCGGGCTCCACCGTCTTCACCAGGATCTCGGCCCGCGACTGGCCCTTCGTCCAGAAATGCAGATCCTCGCGGCCGTAGGCGTTGTCGTCGAGGAAGTAGATCTGAAACCGGCGCTCGGTGCCGAACCACACGCGAGCCCGCTCGGGCCGGGTGTTGATGGGCAGGTCGTTGACCAGCGTGAGCTCCACGGGCAGCCAGCGCAGCGGCCCCTGCTTGGCGTGCTCGGCCGGGTGGAACGACGCATAGAACGGGTTGAAGGTCACCTGGGCGCAGAACAGGGCCCCGACCGCCCACGGCACGACGGCAGCCCACACCGATGTCAGGGGGGGCAGCAGGAACAGGAAGACGCCGTAGGTGCTCATGAAGTACCGGTTGCCCACCGATCCGCCGCCGCCGTTGAACGTGTAGGGCACCCAGATCAGGAGCAGCAGGATTTCGGCCAGGCCCGCCGCCGCGACCAGCCACTGCCACGCGACCCGTCGCCGGCGAGCCGCGAGGAAGGCCGCCGCGGCGAAGACGGCCGGGAAGAAGTACGGCACCAGGCCCGAATACCGTCCCACCAGTACGTAGCCGAGGTTGTGCGAGAACACGGTACCGAACACGCGCGGGTCGAAGATGATCTCGGTCATCACCCGGTTGGTGGCCCGGTCCTGCCCGACGCCCTCCCACTGCAGTTCCCGGTTCTGGAACGGGTACTTCGCATAGAACGTGCGCCGGTCCCCGCCCTGGAAGTTCCACTCCCCCGACACCGCGATGTTGCCGGCCAGCAGGACGGCGCCGACGGCGCCGTAGAGGACACCCAGCCCCAGGAACCGCTTCCACCGGCGCCGCATCAGCTGCCAGGCGAGGATCGGGAGGACCAGGAGGAGGTTCGACGGCTTGGAGAAGGTGGCGAGGCCGAGCAGCCCGGAGGCCAGCAGGTCGCTGGGCCACCCGAGCAGCCACCGCGTGCCCCGCGGAGCCGCCTCGGGCGCGACGACCTCCTTGTACAGCCAGGCGAAGTAGCCCAGCACGACCAGCGCCAGGTTGAACAACTCGGGCGTGATCCAGACAAAATACGTGGGAGCGACCGATCCCATCAGGAACCCGGATGCCAGCAGCAGCGACACGAGCGACGGTGATCGCGCGTGCAGGAACAGGTATCCCGCCAGCAGCATCGCGCCGAGCAGGAAGGCGTGGAGCACGAGGAACCCGTTGGTGCCGAACAGCCAGACAAACGGGCTGGCGACCAGGGGGTACGCGTACGACTTCCCGTAATAGAGCTGCGCCGAGTCGGGGTCCGGCCTCGACTCGACGTGCACGAACGGCGGCGAGCCGCTCAGGCGCGCCTCGAGATCCCGGCCCTTCTTCAGGAACACTCCCGACGGCCCGGCCGGGAACTCGCGCCAGACGCGCGCGAGATCCTCGCGCCGGTACGCCAGGTCGCCATCCTCGGCGAGGCTGTGCCCCATCATGTAGTACGTCGCCTCGTCGCTCTGGATGCCGAAGGCCGCCCGCGAGAAGTCCACCGACACGGCCACGCCGCCGTAGACGCAGACGAGGAGCGCGGCGGCGAGCAGGCCCGGCAGGAGGTCGAGGCGGCGCGTGCCGGCGTCGTGCATCAGCGCCCTCCGGCCTGCCCGTCGAGGAACGACAGGTCCTGCTCCAGGATGCCGCGGCGGTGCGTGCGTCGGGACACCTCGTGCAGCATCGTGTACAGGCGCTCGCACTTCTCGACGAAGCGGCGGATGTCGTAACGGTGTCCCGTGGCGCGGGCGTTGGCCGACAGCCGGGCCCGCTCGGCCGGGTCGTCCATCAGGGCGACGATCTGCGCCGCCAGGGCCCCCGCGTCCCGCCGGGGGACGATGCGCGCGTCGTGGCCGTCGGTCAGGATATCGAGCAGGCCGTCGGCATCCGTGGCGACGATGGCCCGGCCGGCAGCCAGGGCCTCGAACCCCGTCAGGGGCGTGCCTTCCCACAGGGAGGGAAACGCCGAGATGTCGAAGGCCGACAGCACGCGGGCGACATCCTTGGCAAAGCCGACGAAGACGAACCGGTCGCCGAGGTTCAACTGCCGGGCCTGGGCTTCGAGGGCGGGCAGCAGCGGCCCCTCGCCCACCAGGAAGAACCTGGCGTGGGGGCGGGCATCCACGACGCGGCGGGCCGCCTCCACCAGGAACTCGTTGCCCTTCGAATCGTGCAGGCGCGTCACCGTGCCGATGGCGCACTCGCCGTCGGCGAGTCCGAGTTCACGCCGGGCCTTGCGCACGTCTTCAGGGGACCGGGGCCTGGCGAACTCGTCGAGTGGCACCCCCAGGTAGACCACCTTGACCTTGGGGGCGGGAATCTGGCGCGCGTGGACCACGAACTCGGCCGTGCTGCGCGACACCGCCAGGGCGAGATCCGTGTAGGGCTCGAGGAGGCGATCGGCCACCTTCTGGAACCAGGGCGTGTCGGTGAGGTTCGCGTGCTCGTGCACGATCGCCGGCAGCCGGCGCATGGCCGCCGCGGCGCGCCCGAACGTCGTGGCACCGTACCCGTGGAGGTGCAGGACGTCGATCTGCTTGCGGTCGATGATCTTCAGGAGCGCGGTGAGCGTCGCCGGATCGAACTTCGACTTGTGCAGGTACGTGATGTCGACGCCGAACGACTCGAGCGTCTCCTCCGACAGGTCCTTGCGGCGCAGGCTGACCAGCGACACGTTGAAGCGCGACGCGTCGAACCGGGGGATCATCCACGCGAACAGGCGCTTGACGCCGTGCATGCGCGACCCTTCCCAGCCGAGGTGATCGCAGACCTGGAGGATGTTCAGCTTGCGCGTGGTCATGTCACTCCGCGGGGGCGGCTCCCTCGCCGCGTGTCCCGACAATGCGGGCGGGCCGGCCGGCGGCGACGGCGTACTCCGGCACGTCGACGCGCACCACGGCGCCCGCCCCGATGATCGCATGGCTGCCGACCCGGATGCCATCGAGGATCTTGGCGCCGGTGCCCATCCAGACGCCGTCGCCGATCGTGACGCCGCGTGAGCGGCGGCCCTGGGAGGCCACGGGCGTCGACGCGTCGCCGTACTCGTGGTCGCCGCCGGCCACGTAGCAGTAGGCGGCCATGAGCGTGTCGGCGCCGATGGTGACGCGGCTGCCCGAGAAGACCTCGCAGTTGAACCCGATGTTCGCCCGATCTCCGACGACGATGTCGCCGTTCTTGCAGGACAGAATCGTATTGCGCCCGATGAAGACGCCCGTGCCGATCGCGATGCCCTCGTTCGACTCGCCCTTCGCATCGAGCAGACAGTGGTCGTCAACGACCACGTTGTCGCCGATGCGGATGCGCGCCGGGTGGCGCAGCACCACGTTCTGCCCGAACACCACGTTGCGCCCGCACGCGCCCAGCAGGCGCGGATAGAGCGCCTTGCGCAGGGCGAGGCCCAGCGCCCCCGGCACCCACTGGCTGACGAGGACAATCGCCTCGTACTTCAGGAGCGCCCACACGCCGGGGCGGCCCACGACGAGCGCCGCGTACTTGGCGCGGGCCGACGTGCGGGGATCGAACAGCTGATCCTGGGCCTTCGGGATGTCGGCCATCACACCCACCCCTGTTCTCGGTACCACGCCAGCGTCCGCCGGATGCCGTCCCGCAGGTCGACCGCCGGCGCGAAGCCGAGGTCGGCCCGCGCCCGGCCGATGTCGAACGCCCGGCTCTTCGTGAAGAAGTCGACCCGCCGCCGGTACAACGGCGGCTCGACGCCAAGCGGCACGCAAAGCGCCTCGCACGCGGCACCGGCAAGCCAGAAGGGCCACACCGGGAGGCGCAGCCGCGGTGGCAATACGCCCGCCTCGGCGGCAATGAGGCCGACGAGGTCGGTCAGGCTCGTCACCTCGCCGCCCGCCAGGATGTAGGTGCGCCCCGCGGCGGCGGCCACCGTGCCGCACAGCCGGAAGCCCGCGCACAGGTCGTCCACGTAGGTCAGGTGGTAGAAGATGTCGCCCGACCCCAGGATGACGAACCGCCGCCGCGCGACGCCCCGGAAGAGCTTCAACAACCGCTGATCGCCGGGCCCGTAGATGCCGCTCGGCCGCGCGACGACCAGCTCGATCCCGGCGGTCGCCGCGGCGGCGGCCGCCAGCCGCTCGCCGCGCAGCTTCGATCGCTGGTAGTCGTCGCCGGGTCGGAACGGTGCATCTTCGTCCGCCGGCGGCCGTTCCACGTCCCCGTGGACGCCGACCGTGCTGCAGTGCACCACACGCCGGGCGCCTGCGGCCGCTGCGGCCTCCACGAGCCAGCCTGCCGCGTCGGCATTGACCGTCTCGTACGTGTCGCGGCCCGCACTGGCCTGTCGGTACACCGCCGCGATGTTGTAGACCACCTCGATGCCGGCACAGGCGGGGCCCAGGCTCGACCGATCGGCCAGATCGCCCACGACCGTCTCGATGCCAGCCGCCTCCAGCGCCGTGGCCCGCTTGTCCCGCTGACGCACCAGTGCCCGCACCTCGTCGCCCCCGGCCTGCAGCCAGTGGGCCAGGTGGCCGCCGGTGAACCCCGTTGCACCGGTTACGAGGACGCGCATCGGACTGCCACCACGGTGACGGGAGAGCCGAACAGCCTGAGCAGGCCCACGGCCGCCAGCATCCGTTCGACGCGTTGCGTGAACGCCCGGCTGCCGACGGCCTTGTGCACCGCAATCGGCAGCACGAAGTGGCGGTGCACCGCGTGCACCGCGTACCCGTTGGCGGCCAGTTCCCGGACGATCGCGCCGTGGCCGAATACGCGGTAGGCCTCGGTGCGCCGCCCGATGGCTGCGGCGGCTTGCCGCCCGACGGACTGGAGGGCCGCCGCGCTGCGCAGCGCCGGGTAGTCGAATACGACCCGGTCGCGCGACACGCGGCACAGTTCCCGCAGGCACTGCCGCCAATCCGGCGCATGCATCAGGACGCGCAGGCAGACCACGACGTCGAACGACGCGTCACCGAACGGCAGCGCGTGGGCATCGCCCTGCTGGAAGACCACCGCGGCCTGCGCGGCCGCGGCGCGTTCCCGGGCGACGCGCAGCATTTCGTCGGACGCGTCCACGCCGGTCACCTGCGCACCCCGCGCCGCCAGTTCGAGGGCCGCCCGGCCGGTCCCCGTGCCGACGTCGAGGACGACACGCCGGCCGACATCGCCGGCAAACTCTGCGAGCACGCGGGCCTGTTCCTCGGCGACCAGGGTTCCGATGGGCCCGCTGAACCGCAGGGTGTCGAAGTTGTTCGCCATGACCGGGTCCGCGTACACCCGGTAGCTGTAGTGATCGGCCTGCGGCGTCTGCTCCCTGCTTGTGGCGTCCGGCTTCAGTTGGACGTGGGGGGTGTGTTCCGGCGGCGGCCCGGGCGCGGCGCTGCTCATGCGGCACTCCCCGGCCCGGCGGTTGCGCCCGGAATGTACGACATCACCTGCCGGGTGCGATCGAGATAGGCCTCGTAGGTGTAGCGCGTTGCGGCCAGTCGTCCCGCCGCCTCGGCGAGTTTCGCGGCGTAGGCGCCGTCGTTCAGGACGCGCAGGATGGCGGCCCCGTACGCCGCCGGCGTGGCCTCCGCCAGGCAGGCGACCGAGTCGTCCAGCACCTGCGTATGCGTGAGCAGGTTCGTGGCGACGATGGGCCGTCCGGCCCGCAGGTACTGGTAGATCTTCAGGGGCGTGTTCTTGCCGCGGCTGCGCGGGGACGCCAGCACCTGGGCCGCGGCGAGAAACTGCGGCATGTCGGCTGAGGGTTGTTCGCCCGCGAACACGGTCACCTCGCCCACCCCGGCGCGCCGGGCGGCTTCCCCGGCCGCGGCCACCTGGGCCGGCTGTCCACCCGCGAGCAACAGCCGTGCGTCCGGCCGGGACGCGCGCACCACGCGCATGGCGTCGAAGAGGAGATCCAACCCCTGGTAGGCCTCGAACGTCCCGGTATAGAGCACCAGGGGCACGTCCGGGCCGATACCGAACCGCGCCCGCACTGCCGCGCCCCCGTCCGCCGGCGGCGCCGTATCGCCGGACCCCGGCGCGTTCTCAATCAGGACGACGTTCGCGGCGGGTTCGAGCCGCCGGACGACCTCTTCCAGGTGGCGGCAGATGACGATGACCGCCCGCGACCGGCGCACCATCTGGCGTTCCAGCCACCCGAAGAGACCCACCAGCGTGCGCGACGAGCTGTACTTGAAGTTGGAGATCTGCTCCGGGAGGCTCGAGTGCATGTCGTAGAGGTGCGGCACGCCGAGCATCCACGCCAGCACCAGCCCGATGGCGCCGCCCTCTTCGTGGGAATGAACCAGGCCGATGCTCTTCCGCCACTTCACGGCGACGTGAAGCGCCTTGAGGGCCAGGAGCGCGTCGAGAGGCACCTTGGCCCACGACGGGCCGATCCGGACGCGGCGCACCAGCGGCGGGCGCGCCGAGCGGTGGACCTTCAGGCCGGCCAGCTCCACGTCGTGGCCGAACGGGTAGGTGACCAGATCGACCGTGTGGCCCAGGTCGGTCAGGGCGCGTATGCGGTGATACTCGCTGAACGGGGTGCCCCGTGGCTCGAAGAAGGGCTCGGGCGCAATCATGAGGATTCGCATACGCTTGAACACACGATTCTAGCAGCCCGCCGTGCGCGTGCGCACCCACGGAGTGCGAGCGGCTGTTCCAGGGGGTGTGGAGCGCATCCCCCGGCCGCGGGTGAGCGGTGGACAGGCGCCACGGCGCGATGGTACGATTTCAGGTTCGGAGCGTCGGCCAGTGCCTCGCCTGCACGCTTCGCCTGTCGATCATGACACAGACGCCGCCGCCCGCCGGCCCCTCCCTCGTCCGCCGCCTGCTCGTCTGGCTGGTGAAGATCGTGGTCAGCGCTGGCCTGCTGTGGCTGCTGCTCTCCCGGGTGGATTTCGCGCGGCTGTGGCACCATGCCCGCCACGCCTCGCCGGCCTGGCTCGGCACGGCCCTGGGGCTCTACCTGGCCATGATCGTGGTCAGCGCGTGGCGCTGGCAGCTCCTGCTGCGGGCGCAGCGCATCGACGTGGCTGGCCGCCGGCTGGTCAACTCGTACCTGGTGGCGACGTTCTTCAATAACTTCCTGCCCAGCAACATTGGCGGTGACGTCATCCGCGTCACCGATACGGCGACAGCCGCGGGGTCGAAGACCCTGGCGACGACGATCATCCTGATGGACCGAGGCATCGGGCTGCTCGGACTGTTCCTGGTCGCGGGGGTCGGGGCGAGCGTGGCGGCGGCATTCGGCCCGTCGATGCCCTGGCTGGCGCCGGCGCTCTGGCTCTGCTTCGCCGGGGGCCTGGCCGTGGCGGTGCCCGTGGTGATGCGCCCCGGAGCGGTGGCGCGCCTCCTGGCGCCGCTGCGTCGATTCCACCAGGACTGGGTTGGCGAACGTATCCTGCGGTTCACCGGCGCCCTGGGTCGGTTCGGTGAGGCGCCGGTAGCGCTCTCCTCCTGCTTTGGCGGTGCCATCGTCGTGCAGGTCGTGCTGGTCGGTTTCTACGCGGCGATCGTCCGCAGCATGGGAATCGCCGTGTCGCCCTGGCACCTGGCCGTCATCGTCCCGGTCTCCTTCATCGTCCAGATGGTGCCCGTGTCGGTGAACGGATTCGGCGTCCGGGAGGCAACTTTTACGTACTACTTCTCCCGCCTGGGCCTGCCCATCGAATCGGCGCTCGCCGTGTCGTTCATGGGCGCCGTGCTCATCATGCTGTTCTCGCTCTCGGGCGCCGCCGCCTACCTCTTGCGCAGTCCGGCGTCAGGCTGGCAACCCG
This sequence comes from uncultured Vicinamibacterales bacterium, assembly GCA_964396055.1. GTDB lineage: Bacteria > Acidobacteriota > Vicinamibacteria > Vicinamibacterales > JAKQTR01 > CAYJPV01. The sequence goes on from CAYNDV010000001.1 coordinate 25,583, forward strand.
CCACGGCCGGCGGGCCTGACGACTAAAGCTGGCACGACTTTCGCTCGATATTAGAAGACAGCTGGGCGCAGCCTGCCAGGCGTGTCCCTGTCCAGCCGACGTGGAGATGACGATGAGACGATCGACGATCGCCGCGACCGCACTGATCGCCCTGTTGCTGACCGGCTGCGAGACTGCGAAGAGCAGCAACCCGACCAGCCCGTCTGTGGCCGGTCCCATTCCGGGGGTCAATATCACCACCCCCAAACTGCTCGAACCGGGCGCCAACTGGAACATCAACAACACCGACCAACCCATCACCCTGCTCATCGAGAACGCGTCGTCGAACGGCCAGCGGCCGGTCACCTACGTGTTCGAAGTGGCTGCGGATGTGGAGTTTGCGACGAAACTCTTCAACCAGGAAGGTGTGGCGCCCGGCGGCAACGGCCGCACCAGCGTCCGGTTGCCGGACGCCCTGGCCAGCGACCGGACCTACTACTGGCGGGCACGGGCGACCGATGGGGCCAACGCCAGCGCCTACACTGCGGCTTCTGCCTTTTCGATCGTGACGCCGGCCAGGCTCGATCCGCCTTCGCCGGCCGCTCCCGTGGGAGGCGTCCAGATTGCGTCGCGACGGCCCGAGTTCGTCGCCAGGGCCGGGGCGCGCAGCGGGCCTGTCAGCGGCGTGTCTTACACTTTTGAAATCTCCCGGAACGAATCGTTCACGGCCATGGTGGCGGTAGTGACGATTCCGGAGACACCGGTGGAAACGCGGTTCACGCTGGCCCAGGAACTGGACTACGGGACGCGGTTCTTCTGGCGCGTCCGGGCCTCCGACCCGCGCACGGCGAGTGCCTGGTCACCCACCCAGATGTTCGTGACACCGGAGGAGCCCGCCACGGCGCCGCCGCCGGGGCCGGGTCCGGGCCCGGCCGGCTGGCCTACGAACGGTCCCGATCTGGTCGCCTACACCGAGCGGAAGTATCCGGAACGGCTGCGGGCCGGCGTCAGCCTCAGCGAGCGGCAGGCCAACATGGCGTTCCTGCGGGACCGGATGATCGAGGCCGGCATCTGCGGCGGCATGGAACTGGCGTGGAACCTCAAGCGGGGCGGGCCTGAGCACAGCATCGATTACCTGACCTGGAGGAAGGGCGGCACCTGGGTCGGCGTCGATATCGGGCTCGCCTATGACGACACCAGCACCACGCTGCGTCTGCAGTGGGGTGACGGCGACACGTACTTGATCTTCCCGGATCCCTACAAGCCCAGGCCGACCTGCAAGTAGCACCCGACGACCCGGGGCGGCGTGGCGCCGCTCCGGGTCAGTCCCCGTCCGGGCCCACCTCTCGAATCTCCCTGATCCGGTAGGTCGCCTTGTTCTGCGACTCGTGGTAGGTGCGCGCCTGCATCTCGGCCAGCAGCCCGAGCGTGATGAGCTGCACTCCGGTGAACACGAGCAGGATGCCGAACAGCAGCAGCGGGCGGTTGGCGATCGACTGGTAGCCGAACAGACGCTGGTAGGCCAGGTACGCGGTGATGACGCCGCCGATGCCGCCCATCGTGATCCCCAGCAGGCCGAAGATCTGCAGGGGGCGCGTGGCGTAACTCAGCAGGAACTTCACCGTCAGCAGGTCGAGCACCACGCGGACCGTCCGGCCGAGGCCGTACTTGGACGTGCCATGGCGGCGCGCACGGTGGTTGACCACGCGTTCGGCGATGACGACGCCCTGCTCGCTGGCGATGGCCGGCAGGAAGCGGTGCATCTCACCGTAGAGCCGCATCGACTTGACGACCTCCGCACGGAACACCTTGAGCGAGCAGCCGTAGTCGTGCAGATAGACGCCGGTGGTCCGCGAGATGATCCAGTTCGCGATGATCGACGGCAGGCGGCGTGTCAGGAACGTGTCCTTCCGGTCCTTGCGCCACCCTGCGGCGATGTCGGCGCCCTGCTCGACGAGCTCGACCAGGGCGGGCAGATCGCGCGGGTCGTTCTGCAGGTCGCCGTCGGAGGTGGCAATCAGTTCGCCCCGGGCATGGGCGAAGCCGGCGGCGAACGCGGCCGTCTGGCCGAAGTTGCGGCGGAACCGGAGGACGCGCAGGCGGGGATCGCGCGTCTGCAGGTCGGCCAGTTGCGCGAAGCTGTCGTCGGTGCTGCCATCGTCGATCGCGAGAATCTCGAAGGGGCGGCCCCAGGCGCCCAGCACCTCGGTCAATTCCCGGTACAGCTCGGGAATGTTCGCCGACTCGTTGCGGATCGGGATGACGACGGACAGGTAAGGAGTGGGCACGTCGGCTCCGGATTATACAGCGGCGCTGCGGCGCTGGTGGCGCCAGTAGTAGGCCAGCAGGCCGACGGCCATGAGGCCGCCGAGCCACCAGGCCACGGCCGTCCCGTGCCGGTCGAGGTAGTCGAGCGCGGCGTCGCCGAAGAGCACCGCCAGCAGGCCCACGCCGAGGTACCGCACGCCGCGCCCGATGGCCGTGGCCAGGGCGAAGGTCTGGACCGTCATGCCCGTGGCGCCGGCCGCGAGACAGAAGATCTTGAAGGGCATCGGCGGAGGCAGGATGGCCGGGACGATGACGGTGATCATCCCCCACCGCCGGAAGCTGGCCAGGGTGCGATCCACGCGGTCGGCGCTGAAGCGCCTGCGCAGCAGCGCCTCGCCACCCTTGCGGCCCAGGTAGTAGATCGACAGGCTGCCCACGACCGAGCCGGCCGTGGCCATCATGGCGTAGTAGGCCATCCAGTCGCGGTGCTGGAGCGTCATCCAGATGACCAGGATGTCATTGACTTCTGGCAGCGAGAACACCGACGCGTCGATGACGGCGACGACGAAGAGCCCGGGCCCGCCAATGGCCATGGCAAACGACTTGGCCCAGATCACGAGGTTCTTCATCGGCTGTCGCTCATCCCGCGCGGCCACGACGACCGCCTCGCCCGGACCCGTCCGGTGGTATACAGTGAACGCATGCGACCTGGCGCCGGCGGCCGCCCGTGACCCGGGATTCCCGACCGCACAACCCTCCGATTATAGCTGACGGCTGGCGGCTCGCGCTCGCGGCCGGGGTCGTGGCGGCGGCCGCGGGCCTGGCGGTCGCGCTGCTGTACGCGCGGCAGGGCCTGACGCTCAGCCACTACGACGCCAAGGCGCACCTGGTCGTGGCGCGCCGGATCCTGGACGGGCTCAACCCCGGCTGGGTCCAGATCGGCGCGGTGTGGCTGCCGCTGCCCCACCTGCTGAACATGCTGCCGGTCCAGATCGACGTGTGCTACCGGACGGGCCTGTCGGCCGTCGCGATGTCGGTCGCCAGTTTTGCGGCGGCCGCCGCCGGCCTGACGTGGCTGGTCCACCGCGCCACGGGATCGGCCGTGGCCGCCCTCACCGGCACGGCGGTGTTCGCGCTGAACCCCGACGTGTTGTACCTCCAGTCGACGCCGATGACCGAGCCCCTGCTGATGGCGCTGGTCGTGCTGTCGGCAGCGCTGGCGATCGAGGCCTTCGACGATCCGTCTCCGGCACGCACGACGGTGGCCGGGTGGGTGATGGCGGCCGCGTGGCTGACGCGCTACGAAGCCTGGCCGGTGACCGCCGCCCTGCTCGGCCTTGGCGCGCTGGGATTGCTGCGCCGCGGCGTGCCGTGGCGCGACGTCGCGAACCGGGTGTGGGCCCTGGCCCGTTACCCCGCCGGCGCCGCCGCCGCTTTCCTGCTGCTCGGGCGGGCCTCAACCGGTGCGTGGTTCACCACCGGGGGGTTCTTCGTGCCCGAGAACGTCGCGACGGGCCGGCCGGTGAAAGCCCTGTTGTCGGTCTGGTGGGGCGCGCACCAGCTCACCAGCTACGCCCTGGCCGGGCTCGCCCTGGCCGGGCTTGGGCTGCTGGCGTGGGCCGCGCTGCGCGACCGGCCGCGCGGAACCATGCTGGTCGCGCTGGCGCTCGTGGCCTCGGCCGCGCTGCCGGCCTACGCGTTCTACTCGGGACATCCGTTCCGGATCCGCTACATGATTCCCCTGGTCCCCGCCATGGCGATCGGCCTGGGCGCGCTGGTCGGCGTGCCCCGCGGGCGCTGGCGGGCGGCGGCCGCGGGCGTGGTCTGGGCGGCGTTGATCCTCGGGCCCAGGCCGCTGGCTCCGGGGGCGCCGATGGTGCTGGAAGCCCAGTGGGACGTGCCGAACCGGCTGGCGCGCCAGGCCGTGACGCGGCACCTCGAGGCGCAGTGGGACGGCCGGCTGATCATGGTCAGCATGGGCTCACTCGCCCACTACATGCAGGAACTGTCGGCCGCCGGATTCGGGATTGGGGACTTCCTCCACGAGGGCAACGGCGAACTCTGGGAGGCGGCGCTCGAGGCGCCGGGCGCGCACGTCGCGTGGGTCCTGGTGGAAGAACAGGCGGAGGGCGGGGACGTGCTGGCCCAGAGGGCCCGGGCGCATCCCCGCTACCTGGAGGGGTTCGTGCGAGCCGCCGCGGGCGGCGGCGTCGTGCTGTACCGCCGCCCGTGACGAGGGCTAGAACCGCAGCTTGAGGGTGGTCAGCAGCATCCAGCCGCCGAGATCGATCTTCTCGCCCAGGAAGTCCTCGTTGAGGTCACCCTCGCCCCACGTGTAACGCCACTCCACGCCGAGGTCGCCCGACCCCGCCACGCGGGCCCGCACGCCCGCGAGTCCCACGGGGCCGAACGCCGTGCCGTTGGCGACGTAGTCGGCGCGGTAGATGCTGTCGTCCCAGAAGTCGACGAACTCGCCCGTCTCGCTGTACTGCCAGATGTTCATCGCCACGCCGCCGCCGACATACGGCTGGACGCCGCGCCGATGCCCCACCGGGAAGATGCGCACGAGTCCCGTGACCGGGATGTTACGCAGCTTGAGTTCCTGGTAGATCTCCCGGCCGCTCTCGTTGACGTAGTCCAGGTACACCGACGGCGCCGTGCTCTGGTAGAAGCCGGTTCCGATGGAGGCTTCGAAGTACTTGCCGAGTTCCAGCGACCACGCCGCCTCGCCGTAGAACCCGCCCAGTTCGTCGAGGTCGAACGCGAGATACGAACGGTTGATGACGAGCACGTCACCGTTGATGCGGCCCTCTTCCGAACGCGGACCGAAGTACCCGAGGTTGATGTCGAACGATTGCTGCGCCTGCGCGGGCACGGCGCCGACAAGCAGGACGGCGAGAAGGGCCACGGCCGAGATTCTGAGTGTCATCGGAAACTCCCCGGTGAAAACAGTCACTGGCCACGATGACAGCACATCCGATGCCAGCGTCCGGGGGCGTCGAAAGGGCGCAGAACAGCGGGCGGATACCCCAGGTGTCCTCTCGAGGTATCAGCTCGTCCCGTGGAGAACACGCTGCCGGTAGCCGGCGATGGCGTCCAGCATCTCCTGATGGACGTGGCCGTTGGTGGCCAGGATGTGCACACCGCGGGGTTCGAAGCGGCTGCCGTCCATGCCCGTCACACGGCCGCCCGCTTCTTCGACGAGCAGAGACCCGGCGGCGATGTCCCAGGCGTGGAGACGCTGCTCCCAGAACCCTTCGAAACGCCCGGCCGCCACCCAGCAGAGGTCCAGCGCGGCCGATCCGAGGCGACGCACGGCGCGCGAGCGGAGGATGAACTCCCCGAACAGCCCCAGGATCTCGCCGGCATCCGACCGGATGTCGTACGGAAAGCCGGTGACGAGCAGGCTGTCGGCCACGTCGGCGGCGCTCGACACCGACAGGCGCGCGCCGTTCAGGAAGGCGCCCTGCCCGCGCTCCGCCGTGAACAGTTCCTTGCGGCTGGGGTCGTAGACCGCCGCCACGTCGACGCGGCCGTCGATTTCGAGGGCCAGCGACGAGCAATAGATCGGGACCCCGTGGGCGTAGTTCGTCGTGCCGTCCAGGGGATCGAAAATCCAGCAGTACCGATGGCCGTCGGCGGCAATCCCGTCCGCCGAGACGCCGGGCGAGGCGCCCAACTCCTCGGCCAGGATCGCGTGGTCGGGAAAACGCTCCCCGACCACCTCCCTGAACATGGTTTCCACGGCCAGGTCGACCTCGGTCACCAGGTCGATCGCGCCCTTCTTCCGGACGGTCAGGCTGCCGCGGTCCGGCCGCTGTTGCAGTTCCCCGGCACGCAGGACGATGTCGATGGCCGTGGCGAGGTGACGCGGATCGTCGGACATGGGCGGTTCACGACTGGGCGGCGAGCTTCTTCAGCATGCGCACTTCCATGCCGCCCTCGGGATGCCGGGCGATGCGCACGTCGTCCATGAAGCTCCGCATGAAGAAGATGCCGCGGCCGCTGGACTTCAGGATGTTCTCCGGCGCCAGCGGATCGGGAAGTTCTTCGGGGTCGAATCCCTCGCCCTCGTCCCGGATCGTGATCACCAACTGTTCGGGCCTCGCCGCCGGCTGCATCGCGAACTCCACGCGCACCTGCTTGGCCGGGTCGTGGCGGTTGCCGTGCTTGATGGCGTTGATGACCGACTCGCGGATCGCCACTTCCATCCAGACGATGGCGTCGTCTTCGAAGCGCAACAGGTGGGCCACGTGATCGGCGACCACCTGGACGAGATCGAGCATCTCGAACGTGCTGCTGAAGCGCAACCGGATAGCGGACTCGTTCGGCTCGTTGACCATGTGGCCCGTTGGGCACCTCGGCTTCGGACGCGTTTCCCTAACATAGCCCATTCGAGGGCCCGGATGCGATGCTCTTTCGCGCTGCGGACAGGGGCCGGCGCCCGGGCCGGGGATGCTATAGTGCGGTCGTGAGCGTCTCCGGCCAGAGTCGTGTTCGTGTCGATCCCGCCCGGCGCGTCGCCGGCCGGCTGCGCGTGCCGGGAGACAAGTCGATCTCCCATCGCGCGCTGCTGCTCGCGGCCGCCGCACGCGGCTGCTCGCGCCTCGCGAACCTCGGCCCGGGCGACGACTGCCGTTCCACGCGGGCCTGCCTCGAGGCCCTCGGCGTGCCGATGCGGCCGGACCCGGATCGATCCGGCGGCCTCGTGGTCGAAGGCCTGGGTGGGCGCAGTTTTCGCGCCCCGGCCGGCGACCTTGACGCCGGGAATTCCGGCACCACGACGCGCCTGCTCCTGGGGCTGCTGGCGGGGCACGCGGTCGCCGTACGCGTCGTGGGTGACGCCTCCCTGTCGCGCCGGCCCATGCGGCGCATCATCGAGCCCCTCGCGCTGATGGGCGCGCGCCTCGTGTCCGCCGACGGGCGCCTGCCCATCGACATCCAGGGCGGACCGCTGACGCCCATCGATTACCGACTGCCCGTCGCCAGCGCGCAGGTGAAGAGCGGCATCCTGCTCGCCGCGCTGGCGGCCAGGGGCACGACGGTGGTCCGCGAGCCGGCCCAGACCCGCGACCACACCGAGCGGGCCTTCGCGCGCTTCGGCATCTCCATCGAGAAGGACGCGAACGGGGCCCTGCATGTTCCCGGGCCCCAGCAACCCGTCGCGGCGGACGTGATCGTCCCGGGCGACCCGTCGTCGGCCGCGTTCTGGGCCGTGGCCGCCGCAGCCCTGCCCGATTCGGATGTGATCGTGGAGGATGTCGGGCTGAATCCCACGCGGCTGGCGTTCCTCGACGTCCTCCGGCGCGCCGGCGCCGTTGTCGACGTGACCGAGACCGATGCTGGACCGGAGCCGTGCGGGACGATACGTGTCCGTCACGGCGGCCTGCGTCCGGTGACGATTGCGCCCGACGAGGTGCCGGGCCTCATCGACGAACTGCCGGCCCTGGCCGCGCTGGCGACCTTCGGCGGCGGGCTGTCGGTGACGGGAGCCGGAGAACTGCGGGTCAAGGAGAGCGATCGGATCGCGGATCTGGTCCGCGGGTTGCGCGCACTGGGGGCCGACGCCGAGGAGTGGCCCGAAGGCTTCCGGATCGGGTGCGCGGGCCGCCTGCGCGGCGGCGAGGCCGACGCGGCCGGCGATCATCGACTGGCGATGGCCTTTGCCGTGGCGGCGCTCGGGGCGGCGGGGCCCTCGACCCTCCGCGGTGCCGGCGCCGTGTCGGTGTCCTATCCCGGGTTCTTCGCGTCCCTCGAGGCGCTGCGCGCATGACGACGGACAAGATTTACCTGGTCGGGTTCATGGCCGCCGGGAAGAGCACCGTGGCTCAGGCGCTCGGACACCGGCTGGACTGGCGCGTGGAGGACGTGGATGCCCGGATCGAGGCGCGCGAGCGGCGCGCGATCGCGGAGATCTTCGCGACGAGCGGCGAGCCGTACTTCCGGGGACTGGAGCGGGCGGTGGTGGCCGAACTGGTGCCCCTGCGCCACACGGTGGTCGCGACGGGGGGCGGCACGTTCTTCGATCCCGAGTCGCGGGCCCTCATGAAGAGCGACGGGATGGTATTCTGGCTGGACGTCCCGCTGGTCGAACTCATCGATCGAGTCCCCCAGGACGGCAGCCGTCCGCTGGCGGCGTCGGTCGCGCAGCTCGAGCACCTCTACCTGCTGCGGCGGGCGGCGTACGAGGACGCCCACGTCCGCATCGACGCGGCCCGCCAACCGGTGGGCGCGCTTGTGGACCTCATCCTGGAACGGCTGACGGCCTGAGACTGCGCATGCGATATCTCGTCCTGAGCGACATCCACGCCAACATCGACGCGCTGGACGCCGTGCTGGCGGCCGTGACGGACCTGGCGTGGGAGCGCGCCCTGGTGCTGGGCGACCTCGTCGGCTACGGCGGCGCCCCGCACGCGGTGGTCGAGCGCATCCGTGCCCTGGCGCCGTGTGCCGCCGTGCGGGGCAACCACGACAAGGCCGCCGCCGGGGTGGACGACGCCGCCAACTTCAACCCGGCCGCGAAGGAGGCCGCGCTGTGGACGCGCGGCGCCCTCACCGCCGCGGACCTGGCCTACCTGTCCGGCCTGCCCGCCGGGCCGCTGGCCGTGGACGCCGAGGTGGAGATCTGTCACGGGGCGCCGTTCGACGAGGACGCGTACGTCATGGACAGCCTCGATGCGATCAGGGCGCTCGAGGCCGCGTCGCGCCCGATCTGCCTGCACGGGCACACGCACGTGCCGCTGCTGGTGGGCATTGAAGACGGGGAACTGCGCTACGAGGATGTCGAAGACGGCGCGGTGCTGCACTTCAGGGCCGGGGCGCGCTACCTGCTGAACGTGGGATCCGTCGGGCAGCCTCGCGACGGAGATGCGCGGGCCAGCTGCGCGGTGGTGGACACCGCGACCCGCACGGCTCAGATCCGCCGGGTGGCCTATCCGGTGCCGGCCGCCCAGGCCCGCGTGCGCGGGGCGGGCCTGCCCGAAGCCCTCGCGAGTCGCCTGGCGACCGGCCGGTGACCTGCGCCTAGTGCGTCGCGCGCGCGGCTTTGCGCGCGGCGGCCTCCTCGCGCTTCCGCAGTTCCGCCGCGTACGCGTCGCGCGCCGCCCGCGACCCCAGAATCCAGCCAATCACGATCCCGACGACCATGGTCGCAGGAATGTAGAGGAAGTGCCCGGCGCCCATCTCGCCCATGTGCAGGCTCCTACTCGTTCCGGGCCCGGCGCTCGAGGTCGGCGACGTCGCGCTCGACGCGCTGCAGCTGGCGCCAGATGAACCAGACGTACACGAACAACGCCACCCACACGAACGCATAGGCGGTCATCACCATCGGCGCGGCCGGCAGCGATTCGGCGGGCGGCAGCGTGCCGGCCGGCACGAAGTCGTCCTGGCCGGCGGGCGGCTGGGCCCAGGCCAGGCTGGCGGACACGAGGGTGGTCAGGATCGCGGAACAGAGCCGCCTCAGGGTGCGCATACTCGTCCTCACTTCACTCGTCGAACGCCAGGTACAGCTGCTCCACGCGCGCTCGTTGGTCCTCGAGGCGCCGGCGCAGCGTCAGGAGCAGCACGTACAGCAGGCCGAAGGCCACCACGGAGAACCAGAACGCGCCCCGCATGCCCGGGGCCAGCGTGGGCACCACGCTGGTCTTGGGGTGCAGCGTCCGCCAGTAGTTCACCGACACGTACACGAACGGCACGTTCGCCATGCCGAACAGCGCCATCGCGCCCGAGAGCTTCTCGGATCCCGGCCCGCCGTAGCGGCGCACCAGCAGGTACGCCACGAAGATCATCCACAGCAGCAGGGAGGACGTGAGGCGCGCGTCCCACTGCCACCAGACGCCCCAGGCCTTGCGGGCCCAGATGGGGCCGGTCACGAGGACGATGGCGCCGAAGACCACGCACAACTCGCCGGCGGCGACCGCCAGGCGATCGGCCGCGGGGCGCCTGCCGAAGAGGAACACCGCGCTGGCGATGCCGCACACGAACGCGGAGAGGAACATCATCATCGCCGACGGGACGTGGAAGTAGAAGATCTTCTGGATCAACCCCATCGTCGTCTCGTACGGCGCCTGGGCGACCACGAACGGCGCGGCGGCGAACAGCACGAGGGCCAACGCGACCAGCGGCACGTAGAGCTTCGTCATCGGGGCTTCCCTATTCGGTCATCAGGGGTTCGAACGTCCAGAGCGACAGCGTGACGAACACCACGTCGAAGAACACGAGCAGCGACGCCCAGAACCGCGCCATCGGCTCGTCGGGCGTCGCCTGCAGCAACGCGGCGGTTCCCCGGACTCCTGCGATGATGACCGGAACCGTGATCGGATACAAGAGCACGGGCAGCAGCACGTCGCGGCTCCGCGCCCGCACCAGCATGGCCGCGAACAGCGTGCCGACCGAGGCGAAGCCGAGGGTGCCGGCGGCCAGCAGGAGCAGCATCCACCCGGGCCGCGCCCAGAATCCCGCCGTGAACAGCAGTCCCACGAGGGGCACCAGCACCACCTCGACAGCGGCCAGCAGGGCGAGGATCCCCCCGAGTTTGCCCAGGTAGATGGCCGGCCGGTCGGCTGGCGCCAGCATCAGCGCCCGCAGGGTCTCGGTCTGCCGTTCGCGCTCGAAGGCCCGCCCCAGGGCCAGCGTGCCGGCAAACGCGATGGCAATCCACAGGATGCCGGCCGCGGCGTCCTCCATCGGCCTCCCCTCGCGCACGAGCGCGAAGGCGAAGACGAGGACGCACGAGACGGCGAAGAACATCGTCGTGTAGAGGATCTCGCGGCTGCGCACCTCCACCGTGAGGTCCTTCCGCATGACGATCCAGGCGACGTGCGCGAGGCGTCTCATGCGGACGTCTCCGCGGTGGAGGCCGCGGCCCGTGCCGAATCGATGGCGCGGCGGTACCGTTCGCGCAGGCTGGAGGCGCCCTCCTCCACGGCCAGGAGGCGTCCGTCGCGCAGGACCGCCGCCCGGTCGAGCAGCCCGTCGGCGAGGTCCAGGTCGTGCGTGGCGACGAGCACGATGTGCCCGCCGTCCTTGAGGCCCTTGAGCCGCGCCACCAGCGCCTGCCCCGACGCGTCGTCCAGGCCCGTGAAGGGCTCGTCGAGCAGCAGCAGCCGGGGGTCGTGCAGGAGGGCCCGTTCCAGGGCCAGGCGCTGCCGCATGCCCCGCGAGAATCCGGACACGAGGTCGCCGGCGCGGTCGCGCAGGAACGCCCGGTCGAGCGCGCGATCGACGCGGCGGGTCAGATCGTCGAGACCGTACAGCCGGCCGAAGAACTCCAGGTTCTCCCGCGCCGTCAGTTCCGGATACAGATAGAGGTCGTGTCCGAGCAGGCCGAGGCGCTGGCGCAGGCCGGCCCCGGCGCGCGCGGCCGTCAGCGCACCGTACCGCACCTCGCCGGCCGACGGCGCCAGCAGCGTGGCCACAATGGAGAGGAGCGTCGACTTGCCTGCGCCGTTGGGGCCGAGCAGCCCCACGATCTCGCCTGCCCGGCAGGTGAGCGTGACGCGCGAGAGCGCACGCCGCCGCCCGAAGTGGCGCGATACGTCGCGGACGAGCAGTTCCTCGAAATCGAACGTCACGCGGCGTCGTCCTACTCGCCGGCCCCGGCCGGCGCGGCGCGCTGGTCGAGTTCGCCGTACACGCGCTCGAGCTGCGCCATGAGTTCCTGTCGGCGCGCCTGATAACGCGCCGGGTCACCGACGCCGGCGGCGTGCTGCTGGTCGAGACGCAGCAGGTCGGCCATGAGCCGCTGCTGCCGGCCCTCCAGTTCGGTGCGGCGCCCGTCGGCGGCGCGGGCGGCCGCCCCGCTGCCGAACGCCGCCCAGGCACCGCCCAGCAGCACGAGCACGCCGAGCGCGAGCGTCAGCCAGCGACCCGTATGGCTCCGGCTCGGGAGGCCCGTGAACCGCACCGTCAGCGGCGTGCCAGGCGCCAGGGCCGGCCCGGTGCCCAGCAGGAAGTCGTGCCCTTCGTTCGGCATGGCCCGGTTCGACGTGAACTGGTCCGAGGCGATCTGCACGTCGCCGACCTTCGAGACGATCACCTGCACCTGGTCCCACGCCACCGGCAGGGGCTGCGTGAGCGTGCGCTCGGCGACTGCACCGTCGAGCCCGTAGGCCACCTGGACAGGCGTGCTGCCAGGCTGGAAGGGGCCGGTGATCACGATGCGCTTGCCGCGGACCTGCGCCTGCGTGGACGAGCCCTCGAGCATCGACGGCGTCTGAGCGTCCGGTGGCAGGTCGATCGCCAGTTCGCCGGTGGCGACGGGCGCGGCACCGCGGTTGACGATCTCGAACAGGTAGAACACTTCGAGTTGCGCGTCGTCAAACTCGATCTGGATGCGGCTCTGCCCGCCCAGCGTGACGGTGCCGGCGACGGGGGCCGCGCCCGGCGCCGCCGGCGGAGGAGCCCCGCCCGCGCCGCCGGCGAGCATGACCCGGATGCCGCCGCTGGCGGTCACTTCGATGTGGCCGGACTCGAGCCGCTCGCCATCCACGACCGTCACGGCGTGCGCGTGGCTCCCCGGTGCGATGTTGGCGAAGGTGGCGCGCCCGTCCTGATCGGTGGTGGCCTTCAGGACCTGTTCGCCGATATGCAGCTCCACCGGGTGGTTCGGGATGTTGTTCGAGATTTCGCCCCGGACGACGCGCACGACCACGGTGCCGGCCGGCACGTCGGCGGTGGGCATCGGGATGCCCGACATCTGGCGCACGTCGGGCATCTGCGCGACGCCCGGCGCCGGCAGGGCAAGGGCCAGCAGCACCAGCAGCGCAACCGCGGCGGCCCTCATGAGCGCACCTCGAGGCGCTGGCCGCACGCCTTGCAGAACCGCGCGTCGCGGTCGTTGGCGGTCCCGCACGCGGCGCACGTGCCCGCGGCCGGGGCCGGCGCCGGCGCTGCGGCAGCCGGGGCCTTGATCGCGGATCCCGACAGCCTGCCCAGGTCGCGCTCGATGAGCTCGCGGTACCCGCCGCCGCCGTCGAGCTGCCGGATGAGGCCGGCGGCCCGCGCGCGCAGGCGCGTGACCATCTCCTGGAAGTCCGCGTCCGAGATCTTGCGCATCGCGTGGTCGAACTCGATCTCCTTGATCGAACGCAGGACGAGCAGTTTCTCGCGCTCGAGGGCGGCCCGGGTGCGCCCGGCGAGCATGTCGGTCTGCTCGCCCGCGTCGGGGCTGACAAACGCCGCCAGGCTCTGGTAGGCGGCGGCAGCCACGAGGCCGGCCGAGGCCACGGCCAGCGCCACGAAGACCATGTTGACGGTGCCGCTGCCCCGCGTCACGAACACCGCGAGGGCCACCGTGGCCAGCACGCCCACCAGGAGCAGGTGCGCGGGCTGAATGCCGCTCCGCGCGGGTTCCGCCGGCGGCGCCGGCGGCTGTTGCCGTTTCATGTGTCGTACTCCGGAACGTCCGTCCACCGCCACGCCGCCCATCAGGCCGTGGCGGCGCCGGCGGGCACACGGCCCGCCGCGAAGGCAAACGCCCGCTCGGGCAGGAGGGCAATGCCCGTCCCGATCACGAGCAGGCCGAACCCGGCCCAGATCCAGTTGACGAGCGGGTTGATGACCACCTGCAGGCTCATCGACTGCTCGCCGAGCTCATACGCCGGCATCACGAGGTAGAGGTCCTCCGCCACGGTCCGCCGGATGGCCACCTCCGTGGTCGGCTGCTCCTCGTGCTTGCGGAAGAACCACCGGGCGGGATACATGGTGCCCAGCGCCTTGCCGTCTTCCGACACGACCACGTGCCCCGTCACCATCTGCTTCTGGCCGTCGTCGGTGACCTTCACGCCGGCGTTCTTCACGGTGTAGTGACCCACCGTGGCCTCCTGCCCGGCCTTCAGCAGGATCTGCTGATCGATCTTGAAACCCTCGCCGGCGAAGCCCAGGAACATCAGGACGATGCCCAGGTGGACGATGTAGCCGCCGTAGCGGCGGCGCTCGCGCACCACCAGTCCGATCATCGCCGTGAACAGGTCCGTGCCGGTGGCCTCCTTGCGGACCGCTGCCCCGCGGATGAACTCCTGCACGAGGGTGGCGGCCACGAAGGCGGACAGCGCGAAGCAGATGCCCGACGACCACACGCGGACGCCGAGCGCCACGAGCGCGCCGGACACGACCAGCGCCGTGACGACCGGCCACAGGAACTGGTCACGGAGGTTGACGAGCGTCGATCGGCGCCAGGCCAGCAGCGGCGCCACGCCCGTCAGGGCGAGGAGGATGAGGCCGATGGGCGTCATCCACTTGTTGAAGAACGGCGGCCCCACCGTCAGCCGGTTGCCGGTGAGCGCCTCGCTGATGGTCGGGAACATCGTCCCGAGCAGCACCAGCAGCGCCGAGATCAGGAGGATCCAGTTGTTCGCGACGAAGGCCGCCTCGCGCGAGATCCAGGATTCCATGTCGTAGCGCGGCTTGAGGAGCGGCAGGCGGTAGATGACCCAGCCGAAGCTGAACACCAGCACGCTCACCATGAACACGGTGAACATCCACGCCAGCGCCCGGTCCTCGCCGAAGGCGTGCACCGACTGCACGACGCCGGAGCGGGTCATGAACGTGCCGAAGATCGTCAGGAAGAACGTGGCGATTACCAGCGAGACGTTCCACACCTTCAGCATGCCCCGCCGCTCCTGCACGATCACCGAGTGCAGGAACGCCGACGCCGTGAACCACGGGAGCAGCCCCGCGTTCTCCACCGGGTCCCAGCCCCAGTAGCCGCCCCAGCCGAGTTCTTCGTACGCCCAGATCATCCCGAGCACGAGGCCCAGCGACAGCATGAGCCAGCTGATCATCGTCCAGCGGCGCACCGCCCGCAGCCAGGAGTCGTCGAGGTGGCCCGTCATGAGCGCCGCCATCCCGAACGCGAACGGAATGGTCATGCCGACGAAGCCGATGTAGAGGCTCGGCGGGTGCACGACCATGTAGATGTTCTGGAGCAGCGGGTTGAGCCCGCGGCCGTCCACCGGCTGCTGCACGACGAACGTCTCGAAGGGGTTCTTGTGGACGATCATCATGAACAGGAAGAACAGCTGCACGCCGGCGATCGTCGCGACGACGTACGGGATCAGCTCACGGTGCCGATCGCGGTTCACGTGGACCGCCAGCGAGCCGAACACGGCCAGCAGGAACACCCAGAACATGATGGAGCCGTCCAGGCCGCCCCAGTAGGAGGTGACCTTGTAGAAGAACGGCTGGAGGCTGTCCGAGTAGTGCTGGACGTACCGGATGCTGTAGTCGTCGGTGACGAACGCGTGGACGATGACGGCCGAGGCCGCCGTCATCAGGGCGGCGATCAGGTGAAACGCCCCGATGCCGCTGGCGACCAGGCGGCGCGAGCCGCGGCGGGCGCCCGCCACCGACACCGCCATCGCGTACGCGCACACGACGAACGTCGTGTAGAGCAGGAACGTGCCGAGTGAGGCCATGGTATGTGTGACCTACCGAGGGCCGCCGACACCCCGCCCCGAACGCAGGGGGGTCCCAGCGGGTAGGTGAATTGCGACCACGAAGGTGATGGTGTGGCCTGGCGGATCCGGGCTACGCACCCGGGCTCCCCTGGCCCTTCTTGGCTTCGTACTTCGACGGGCATTTCGCCATCACGCCGTTGGGCGCCACCTGGAACCCGCCGGCGTCGAGGCGCCCCTTGAGCACGACCTCCGACTCGTCCTGGAACGTATCCGGGACGATGCCGGTGTACCGCGCGTCGATGACCGCGCCCTGGCTCTGAATCTGGAACTTGTATTCGAGGCTGTCCCGCTTGCGCAGGATCGAGTCCTTGACCACGAACCCGTGCAACTGCAGGTTCTTGCCCTGCCACTGGGCAGGATTGGCCATCACTTCTTCCACGTGCATGTAGTATTCCGTGCCCTCGCTGAGGGTGGAATACAGGAGGCCGCCGAGGGCCACAACGAGCACGACGGTCGTGAGACCGATCTTGAGGGCTTTCTGTTTCATAAGCAGTAAGTTAGCGGGAGGAGCCCGCCAGTCCAGAATACCCCCGCCCTCGGGCCGGGTCAATCGAATGCGGCAGCGCCGGGCACGTCGGTGAACCCCAGCTCACGGACCAGGCGCCAGACCGCCGCCACAGGCAGGCCCACCACATTGGCGTACGACCCGTCGATGGCCTCCACGAAGCGGGAGGCCAGTCCCTGCACGGCATACGCCCCAGCCTTGTCGGACGGTTCGCCACTGGCGACGTACCAGGCGATCTCGGCGGCCGTCAGCGGCGCGAACCGCACCGTCGACGACGCCAGGTGCTCGCGGACGACACCGTCGCGCCGCACGCAGACGGCGGTCAGCACCTCGTGGCTCCGCCCGGAGAGGCGCTCCAGCATCCGCCGGGCGTCCTCGTCGTCCGCCGGCTTGCCGAGGATGTCCCCATCTACGACGACGATGGTGTCGGCGCCGAGCACCAGGTGCCCGGGATGGCGCACCGCGACCGCCGCGGCCTTCTCGGAGGCCACGCGGCGCGCGTAGGCCTCGGCCCCCTCGCCGGGGTGGACGGACTCGTCGGCGTGGGCCGGATCGACGATGAACGCGAAGCCGGCCGCCTGCAGAAGGTCGGCCCGCCGCGGAGACGCGGACGCAAGGACGAGGCGCACCTGCGAATGATACACTTGCGCGTTCCGCCCGGACGCCGGCATGGATTCGATCCAGGATCTCTTTCCGCTCGTCGCGCGCCTCGTGCAGGCAGCCCCGCCCTCCGAGGAGCGGACGCAGTGCGCCTGGCGCCTGGCCGTGGGCCCTGTGCTGGGCCGCGTGTCGCACGCCCGCCTGGCCGGCGACGGGACCGTCACCGTCGAGGTCGCCGACGCCCGATGGGCCAAGGAAATCGAGCGGGCCCGGCCCGTCATCCTGGAGCGGCTTCGCCAGGTGCTCGGCGCCGAATCGGCCCGCACGCTGGTGGTCGCGGGCGAAGAGCAAGGCTCCCGCGGCCGGAGACGGCCTGCGGCGCACGAGGATCCTGTCAGCCGACAGAGGAGATGACCATGATCAGGACCGTGGGTGTGATTGGCGCCGGAACCATGGGGAACGGGATTGCCCAGGTGTTCGCCGTCTCCGGCTTCGACGTCGTCGTCCAGGACGTGGCGGCCCCGGCGCTCGATCGCGCCCGCGCCACGATCGACAGGAGCCTGGCGAAGTTCGTCGAGAAGGGCAAGCTGGCCGCCGGCGATCGCGACGCGGCGCTGGGCCGGCTGCGCCTGACGACAGAGCTGGGCGACATCGGGGCGGCCGATTTTGTCGTCGAGGCGGCCGTCGAACAGGCCGACTTGAAACGCGCGCTGTTCACGCAGCTCGACGCGATCGCGCGGCCAGAGGTCATCCTCACCTCCAACACCTCATCGATCTCCATCACGACCCTGGCGGCCGCGACGAAGCGTCCCGATCGGGTTCTGGGCATGCACTTCATGAACCCGGTGCCGCTGATGACGCTGGTGGAACTCATCCGGGGCCAGGCCACATCGCCCGAATCGATGGCCGTCGCGTCGGGCTTGTGCGCCACCCTCGGCAAGACGCCGGTCGAGGCCGCCGACTACCCCGGCTTCATCGCCAACCGCATCCTCATGCCCATGATCAATGAGGCGATCTACGCGGTGATGGAAGGCGTCGGGACGGCGGAAGCGATCGACACCGTGATGAAGCTCGGCATGAACCACCCGATGGGCCCGCTCACGCTGGCCGACTTCATCGGCCTCGACGTGTGCCTGGCGATCATGAACGTGCTGCACGACGGGTTGGGCGATCCGAAGTACCGCCCCTGCCCGCTCCTCAAGCGGATGGTGGCGGCGGGCCATCTCGGGCGGAAGAGCGGGAAGGGGTTCTACACGTACTAGGCCGTCGGGCCAGACGAGGTTCCCGGTTCACGGTTCACGGTTGAGGCCCCTGGTCTGGGCTGGCGGCCTGGGCGCGGCGGCGCCACGCCCAGGCCGCCAGCACGACGGGACCGATGATCGCGATCTCGCGGGCCACGGCAAGACTGTTGCCGACGATGAACTGGTCGGGCAGCCAGTAGCGCCGCGAGACCTCGGCAAAGAGCCCGAGGCCCGACACCCAGTAGTCGTGGCTGACGGGCCAGAGCGCCATGATGCCGTGCGGCGGCGACTGGTCGCGCCCGAGCCAGTCGAGCGCCACGTGGGATCCCCAGGCCGCGAAGGCGCTCCAGCCGAAGAGCCCCGGGGCCTGTCCCCGCCAGCGCGCCAGGACGCCGACCGTGAGGCCGATGACGGCGGCGGTCACCAGGCTGTGCGACGGTCCCCGATGCCACCCGACGAGGAGATCGAGGTCGGGGGCTACGGCCAGTGCCACGCAGGCTGCGGTCAGGGGCGTCGCCGAAAAAGGGGCCTGGCCCCTTTT
>CAYNDV010000001.1:44273-92905 GCA_964396055.1 uncultured Vicinamibacterales bacterium
CCGAAAAAGGGGCCTGGCCCCTTTTTGCGGTGCTGAGCCAGGCGATGGCCAGGCCGGCGAGGGCGTGTCCTACGGGGGTCGGCACGTTCCCACGGTAGCAATCTCCGCACGCCGGCGGCAAGTCCGGGGTGGCGGGAATTGCTACAGGCCGGGCGGCTGGGGCGAAAGTCGATATCGCTGCAACTGATTGCCCGCAAGGCTATTAGTGCTATGCTGAGCCGGATTTTCGCTTGACGGATTCCAGGTACGATTCTAGTATGGTGAGGATCCCGGAGCGGCCGAACGCCTGACAGGAGCCCCTGTCGGGCCGGGCGCTGCGATTGCGAGGCACACACATGGCGGACGAGAAGAACGAGCGAACCAAGGCGCTGGACGTCGCGGTCGGGCAGATCGAGAAGCAGTTCGGCAAGGGTGCCATCATGCGCCTCGGTCAGAAGGGGGCGATCACCCAGGTGGACTCGATCCCGACCGGGTCGATCAGCCTCGACTTCGCCCTGGGCATCGGCGGCGTGCCGCGCGGCCGCGTGGTCGAGATTTTCGGGCCCGAGTCGTCGGGCAAGACCACGCTGGCCCTGCAGGTCATCGCGCAGGCCCAGCGCCTGGGCGGCATGGCTGCCTTCGTGGATGCTGAGCACGCGCTGGACGCGACCTACGCCGCCAAGCTGGGTGTGAACCTGGACGACCTGCTGGTGTCGCAGCCGGACAATGGCGAACAGGCGCTCGAGATCGTGGAAGTGCTGGTGCGCTCGGGCAGCGTGGACGTCGTCGTAGTGGACTCGGTGGCGGCGTTGGTGCCCCGGGCCGAGATCGAGGGCGAGATGGGCGAGGCGCAGGTCGGCCTGCAGGCGCGCCTGATGTCGCAGGCGCTGCGCAAGCTGACGGGCGTGGTGTCGAAGTCCAAGACCTGCCTGGTCTTCATCAACCAGCTGCGCGAGAAGATCGGCGTCATGTTCGGCAACCCCGAGACGACGACGGGCGGCCGCGCGCTGAAGTTCTACTCGTCGGTGCGGCTCGACATCCGGCGCATCGGCAGCCTGAAGGACGGCGACGCGGTGATCGGCGGCCGCACGCGCGTGAAGGTGGTGAAGAACAAGGTGGCGCCGCCGTTCCGCGAAGCCGAGTTCGACATCCTGTACGGCGAGGGCATCTCGCGCGAGGGCGACCTGCTGGACCTTGCCGTCGATCGCCGGATCGTGGACAAGAGCGGCACGTGGTTCTCGTACGGCGGCGAGCGGCTCGGGCAGGGGCGCGAGAACGCGCGGCAGTTCCTGCGCGACAATCCCGCCACGTGTCAGACAATCGAGGAGCGCGTGCGGAAGGAACTGGGCCTCACGCCGAAGGACGCGGCGGCGCCGGAACCCGAGCCCGCG
This sequence comes from uncultured Vicinamibacterales bacterium, assembly GCA_964396055.1. Taxonomy (GTDB): domain Bacteria; phylum Acidobacteriota; class Vicinamibacteria; order Vicinamibacterales; family JAKQTR01; genus CAYJPV01. Next base: position 45,644 of record CAYNDV010000001.1, read on the forward strand.
TCGCGGGCGTCATCGCCGGGCCGCAAGTAGCATCAGCCTCTTCCCCGCTGGCGGACTCGCATGTTATATTGCTGAGTCCGCTGCGGCGGAATCATCGGTGCCGAGGTAGCTCAGTTGGTAGAGCACCTGACTGAAAATTAGGGGGTCCCCAGTTCAAGTCTGGGCCTCGGCACCAACTTCCCTCACAACATGGGCTTCAGGCGATAGGCCATCGGCCACAGGCCTTGGGCCTCAAGTGCCGGGCTGCGCGCCCGGGCCCCGCAGCACGCCCTCCAACGCCTCCCGAATCGCGTCGATCACCTGCGGCCCGTGGACGAGCGCCTCGTCATTGTGGTCCGCGCCCTTGACGATGACGAGCGTCTTGGGACCCGCCCACGCGTCGTACAGGCGCTGCGTGAGGGCGAACGGCACCACGCGATCACGATCACCGGCGATGAAGAGCGTCGGCACCCGCACCGCCGCCGCGTGGCTCAGCGAATCGAACCGGTCCCACAACAGGCGCCGCACCGGCAGGAACCAGTAGTGGTGGGCGCCGACGTCCGCGATCGACGTGAACGGCGAGCGCAGGACCAGCACCGCCGGAGGCTCCGTGACCGCCAGTCGGACGGCGACGCCGGTGCCCAGCGACTCGCCGAGATACACGAGCCTTCGCGTGTCCACGCCGGGCAGGCGGCGGACCGCGTCGAGGACCGCGCGGGCATCGAGAGCCAGGCCGTCTTCGGTGGGCCGGCCGGGGTTGCCGCCGTATCCGCGGTAGTCAAACAGCAGCGTCGAGACCCCGATGCGGGCGAGTCCCGCTGCCAGCGGCGCCCGGAAACCACGGTGCCCGGCATTGCCGTTGAAGACGATGGCCGTGGCGCGCGGAGCCGGAACCGGCACGTACCAGGCGCCGAGGCGCACGCCATCCGCGCTTTCCACGCTCATCTCTTCGGCTGACGCCAGGCCGGCCTGTGCAGGGTGCGGGGCGGTGCCCCAGGGCAGGTACAAGAGACGGCGCTGACCGGCCCACAGGCCGACCAGCGCCGCCAAGGCCACCACAAGAGGAATGCCGCCCATGGGCGGAGTGAACCTCACATCAGCCGGCCTACTCCTGCTCCGGCTCCTGCTCCTCGTCCGCCCGGCTCGTGGCGATATCGTCGAACTCCACGGCCGCGGCTGTCTCTTCCTCTTCGTCCACGTCGAACACGCGTCCGCCGCCCCGGACCTTGATCGGGCCCTTCGGGCCCCCTTCGCCGCGGGCCTTCGAGGGACCCGAGCGTTTGCCTTTCGGCGGCGCCGGCGGTCCGAAATTGCGCTCGCGCGACGGCGGTCCGCCCGGGCCGCCGGGCGGCGGGCCCATCCGTGCCGGGCCACCGAGCGGTTGTCCCATGCGGGGCGGCCCACCCGGGCCCCCCCCCATCGGCGGCCGCGGCCCGCGGTCCTCACGTGGGCGTGCCTCGCTGACGGAGAGGTTGCGCCCCATGAACAGGTTGCCGTTCAGGCGGCGGATGACCTCCGTGGCGGCGGCCAGGTCGGCGTAGTCGACGAAAGCAAACCCGCGGGGCCTGCCCGTCTCACGGTCCATCGGCAGCACCACCGAGACCGGCTCGGCCACGCTGGCCATGTGCGCCCGCACGTCGGCTTCTGTCGCGGAATAGGGGAGGTTTCCGATAAACAACCGGACTGCCACGCTGTTATTTCACCTCGTTGCTGAGACGGCATACGGCCGTGTTGTGGATGGGCGATGGGGAGACTGTCGGAGGGTTGGATCGCGCCTCAAAGTTCGCAGCTGACGCCAAGTGGAGACTCTAGCAAACCTCGCAAGCCGTTGCAACAGCGGGAGCGCCCGGCGCCTCGCTGCGCCGTCTTGCCTGGCCCGGGTGGGTCTGCTAACGTGAACCGTTCACCTCACCAGGGAGATCCCGTGCCGACACGCGTCATCGTCGCCTTCGTGGCCGCCACCGCCATCGCCGCAACCGGATGCAGCAAGGAACCGGCGGCCTCCCAGACCCCGGCCGCGCCGCCCGCCGCAGGGGCGGCAGCCCCCGGCGCCCCGGCGCCGGCCGTCGTGAAACCCGTGCCGGCCGAATTACCCGAGGTGGTGGCCCGCGTGAACGGCGAAGCCGTGAAGCGCGACGAGTTGCAGATGGCCATCCGGAACCTCGAAGGCCGCGCCGGCTCCTCGGTGCCGCCCGACCAGCGCGACCGCGTGTACCGCGAGGTGCTCGACCGCATCATCGGTTACCACCTGCTGGTGGGCGAGACGCGCGCCCGCAAGATCGCCGCGCCGCCCTGGGACGTGGACAAGCGCCTCACCGAGATCAAGAGCCAGTTCGCCAGCGAGCAGGCCTTCGACGACATGCTGAAGCAGCGGGGCCTGACGCAGGAACGCCTGCGCCAGGAGACGGCCGACACGATCGCCGTGAACCAGATGCTCGAGAAGGAGTTCGAGAACGTGATCGTCGCCGCCGATGCGGACGTGCGGAAGTTCTACGACGAGAACAAGGCCCGTTTCCACGAAGAGGCCTCCGTGCGCGCCAGCCACATCCTGATCCGGGTGGACGAGAAGGCCGACGCGCCCACGAAGGCCAAGGCGAAGGCCCAGGCCGACGACCTCGCGAAACAACTGAAGAAGGGGGCCGACTTCGCGGAGCTGGCCCGGAAGCACTCGCAGGATCCGGGATCGGCGCCCAATGGCGGCGACCTGGGGTTCTTCGGGAAGGGCCAGATGGTGCCGGCGTTCTCGGACGCGGCCTTCGCGGCCAAGCCCGGGCAGGTCACGCCGGTCGTGGAGACGCCGTTCGGCTACCACCTGATCAAGGTGGCCGAAACCAAGCCCGAGCGCGATGTGAGTTTCGACGAGGTCAAGGCGCAGATCGGTGAGTACCTGAAACAGCAGCTGCGCGAACAGAAGAGCCAGGCGTTCATCGATCAGCTGAAAGCCAGGGGCCGCGTCGACATCCTGATGTGACGCGTGCTCATCCCCTGAGACCCGGGAGTCCTCGCATGATAGTGCGTCGCGCGCTGGTGTGTGCCCTTGCCGCCCTGAGTGGGACCGTGCTGGTGACCGGCCAGAACCGGCCGGGGATCGATGCGTATCGCGAGCCGTCCGCCCGCATCATCGGTGAAGCCCTGGGCGGCACGACGGCGTGGTCGCGGCTGGCGGAACTGACCGATACGTTCGGCCACAGACTGGCGGGGTCGAGCGGTCTCGAGCGGGCCATCGAGTGGGCCGTCGCGCGGATGCGCCAGGACGGCTTGGATGTCCGCACGGATCCCGTGATGGTGCCGCACTGGGTGCGCGGGCGCGAGAGCGCGGCGATCGTGGCGCCGGTGGCTCACCCCCTCGTCATGCTCGGGCTCGGCAACAGCGTCGGCACGCCGCCCGGCGGCATCGAGGCCGAGATTGTGCCGGTGCGATCGTTCGATGAACTCGACGCACGCGGGCGCGCGGCCGTTGCCGGAAAGATCGTCTTCTACAACGTGCCCTGGACCGGCTACGGCGAGACGGTGCGGTACCGATCGAGCGGCCCCTCGCGTGCGGCGGCCCTCGGCGCCGCAGGCGTGCTGCTCCGCTCCGTGGGCCAGCCTGGCCTGCGCACGCCGCACACCGGCGCTGTCAGCTACGCGCCCGATCAGCCGCAGATCCCGGCCGCGGCGCTGGCCCTCGAGGACGCGGACCGCCTGCAGCGCCTCCACGACACCCACGGCCGGGTCGTCGTCCGCCTCCAGATGGAAGCGCGGATGCTGCCGGACGCCCCGTCCGCCAACGTGATTGCCGAAATCAAAGGCCGTGAGCGGCCCGAGGAGATCGTCGTCGTGGGGTGCCACTACGACTCGTGGGACGTCGGCACCGGGGCCATGGACGACGGCGGCGGCTGCATCGCCGCCTGGGAGGTCCTGCGCATCGTGAAGAAACTGGGCCTCCAGCCGCGGCGCACGCTGCGCGCCGTGCTCTACACCAACGAGGAGAACGGGCTGCGGGGCGGTATCGCCTACGCCGAACAGCATGCCGCCGAACTCGGCAACCATGTGCTGATGATCGAATCCGACGGCGGCCCGTTCCGCCCGCTGGGATTCGGCTTCTCGGGCGACGACCTGGCGCGGGCCCAGGTGAGGGAGATCGCCTCGCTGCTGGCCGGCATCGGCGCGACGCAGGTGGGCGCCGGCGGGGGCGGTGCGGACATCGGCCCCGCGGTGCGCGCCGGCGGCATCCCGGCGATGTCCCCCATCGTCGACGGGGCGGTGTACTTCACCCTGCACCACACCGACGCGGACACGGTTGACAAGATCGACCCGGTGGACATGAACCGCCACGTGGCGGCCCTCGCCGTGATGGCCTACGTGGTGGCCGACATGCCGGCGCGCCTCGGCCGGCAATGAGGTAGACTGGCCCCGCTGCCCCCTCCCGGCCGGTCGCGCCAGCGGCCGGACGCCGGCTGACCGTCCGCAGGCGCGGCCAGGGCCGCGCCCGGCTCTCCCGCACGGAAGGTGCACATGTCCTCCGACTCCAAGCCCTATCGGCACCGCGACATCCAGGGTCACCGACTGCGTCCGGAGACGCTCATGATGAGCTACGGGTACGACCCGCGCCTGTCGGAAGGCGCCGTCAAGTGCCCGATCTTCCAGACGTCCACGTTCGCCTTCAAGAGCGCCGAGGACGGCAAGGCGTTCTTCGAACTCGCCTACGGCCTGCGGGACCGCGGACCCGCCGAGGAGCCGGGTCTCATCTACTCACGCCTGAACAACCCGGATCTCGAGATCCTGCAGGACCGTCTCTGCCTCTGGGACGAAGCTGAGTCCGGCCTGGTGTTCTGCTCGGGCATGGCCGCCATTTCCACGACCATGTTGAGCTTCCTGCGGCCCGGCGACGTGGTGGTGGCCAGCGAACCGGTGTACGGGGGCACCGAGTTCCTCATCGAACAGATCCTGCCGCAGTTCGGCATCCAGCGCGTGTGGTTCGGGTCGGGCACCATGGCGCCCACGCTCGACGATGCCGTGGCGGCGGCGGCCAGGCTCGGCCGCGTCGGAATGATCTACCTCGAAACGCCCGCCAATCCCACCAACGGACTGGTGGACATCGCGCACTGCGCCGAGGTGGCGCGGGCCATGGCCGGGCCGGGCGGGCAGCGGCCGCTCGTGGCCGTGGACAACACGTTTCTCGGACCCCTGTGGCAGCATCCCCTGCGACACGGCGCCGACCTGGTGCTCTATTCGCTCACGAAGTACGCCGGCGGGCACAGCGACTTGATCGCCGGTGCGTGCCTCGGCCCGGAACCGCTCATCGCGACGGTGCGGGGCATGCGGACCATCCTGGGCACGATCTCGGACCCCCACACGGGCTGGCTGCTCATGCGCAGCCTCGAAACGCTCAAGCTGCGCATGACAAGTGCGATGAAGAACGCGCGGTACGTCGCGGAGTTCCTGGCCGACCACGCCGCCGTCAAGGACGTGTGGTACCTGGGCTTCCTCCCGAAGGAGCACCCGCAGTTCGAGTTGTGCCGTCGTCAGTGCGAGGCGCCGGGCTCGACCTTCGCCTTCGAGATTCACGGCGGCGAGGCCGAGGCGTTCCGGGCGCTCAACCGCCTTCAGATCATCAAGCTGGCCGTGAGCCTCGGTGGAACCGAATCGCTCATGGAACACCCGGCGACGATGACGCACTCGGACATCCCCCCGGGACGACAGGTGGAGATGGGCATTACGCCGGGGATGTTGCGGATCTCGGTGGGGCTGGAACACCCGGACGATCTGATCGCGGACCTGCGGCAGGCGTTGGCCGCGATCTGAGGAGGGCGCCCGGAACGCGGACGCGCGGGGTCCGCGATGCGCCGACGAATTGCCAGTCCGGGGAGCCAACGGCGCCGGGATTCCGGCGAAGGGGGCGATTCCGGCGCTAATCGCTAGGAAATGGCGGTCCCATTTCAGGATCGATCTTTGCTATGGTATAGGCAGGAGATAATCGTTCCGGGCACCTGAGCGCACCGGATCTTCTGGAGGACACATTTCATGGCACTGTTGATCAACGAGGACTGCATCAGCTGCGGCGCGTGCGAGCCGGAATGCCCGAACGAGGCCATCACGCAGGGCGACTCGATCTACGTCATCGACCCCGAGAAGTGCACGGAGTGCGTGGGCGCCTTCGACGCGTCGAAGTGCGTCGAGGTCTGCCCGGTCGACGGCTGCATCATCACGGATCCCGCCAACACCGAGACCCGTGACCAGTTGATGGCCAAGTACGAGAAGCTGCACGCGTAGCCTCCGGCCACGGCGGATACCTGAAGCGGGGGGCGTGTGCCCCCCGCTTCGTTCGTACGCCGCGCGACGCTCCACCGATGCGCCCCGCAACCGCCCGCGTCCTGGTCCTGCTGGCGGCCCTTCTCTTCTCCACGGGCGGCGCCGGCATCAAGGCCACCGATCTCAACGCCTGGCAGATTGCGGCCCTGCGGTCGTGCGCTGCAGCGCTCTTCCTCGCCGTGGCCGCCGCCGGCCGCGACTTCACGCTCACGCGTCCCGTCCTTGTTGTGGGCGCGGCGCAGGCGCTCACGCAAGTCACCTTCGTCGCGGCCAACAAGCTGACCACCGCCGCGAACAGCGTGTTCTTCCAGGGCACGGCGCCGCTCTACATCGCGATGCTCGGGCCCTGGCTGCTGCACGAGTACCTGTCCAGGCGCGACTACCCCGTCCTCGGCGCCATCGTCCTCGGCATCGCGCTGCTGTTCGTGGACCCGGGCGCCCGCGGCGCCACAGCCCCCAACCCGCTCCTGGGCAATGTGGTGGGCCTCTTCAGCGGCTTCTGCTGGGCGCTCACGGTGATGGGACTGCGATGGATCGCGCGGCGCGATCCGGCCGGCGCGCGCGCCGCCGCCAGTTCGGCCACGGTGGTCGGCAGCCTCCTGGTGGCGACCGTGTGCCTGCCGATCGGCCTGCCGATCGGCGGCGCGTCCGCCTCCGACTTCGCCATCGTGGCGTGGCTCGGCGTGTTCCAGGTGGGCCTCGCCTATCTGCTGCTGACCCGATCGCTCTCGCACGTGCCGGCGGTGGACGCGTCGCTGCTGCTGCTGGCGGAGCCGGCGTTGTCGCCCGTGTGGGCGTGGCTGGTGCACGGCGAGACGCCGGGGGCCTGGCCCCTGGCCGGCGGCATCCTGATCGTGGGCGCGACAGGCTGGAAGACGTGGCGCGACGCGCGCCGGGCCGCTCAGTCGGCGCGCGTCGTGCGCGCCCGCGAAGCCGACTCGGCGCCGGGCGGTTCCGCAAATGGCTCGATCGGCACGCGCTGATACCGCACGGTCAGAATCGTGAGGCGCTCGGTGCCGCCCGGCGCGCGCAGCACGACGTGGTCGCCGGGCCCGGCCTTCATCAGTGCGCGGGCGAGCGGCGAGGCCCAGCTGATGTAGCGCCGATCCAGGTCGACTTCGTCGGCGCCGACGATGGTCACGATCTGCTCGGCGCCTGCCTTGTTGAGGTACGACACCTGGGCGCCGAAGAAGACGTGCGTGGCCGCCCGGCCGCTGCGCGGCGCCGCCGGGTCCACGACGTGCGCGGCGTCAATGCGCCGGGTGAGGAAGCGGATACGGGAGTCGATCTGGCGCAACCGGCGCTTGCCGTACTGGTAGTCGGCGTTCTCGCTGCGGTCGCCGTTACCGGCGGCCCAGGCCACGATCTCGGTGACCGCTGGACGTTCGCGCGTCAGCAGGAACCGGAGTTCGTCGCGCAGGCGCTGCAGGCCGGCGGGCGTGATGTAGTTCTTCGGCGCGTCCTTCGGAACGGGTGTCGCCATGGGCTTCGCGGGACCTGCCGGATCGTCGCGGCGGCCGGGTGGGCTCGAAATACAAACGGCGGCAGGCAGCCTCAGACTGCCTACCGCCGCTCACACTGGTCGGGATGACTGGATTCGAACCAGCGACCCCCTGAACCCCATTCAGGTGCGCTACCAGACTGCGCTACATCCCGAGTCGCTTACTTCCCGCGGGCACTGCTCCTCTTCCTGGTGCCCCTGCCCTGCGGCGGCCACGCGGCGCCGGAGGCCTCGTCGAACTGCAGCCGGGGCTCCTCACCGGCCACCGCTTCGCCCGGGGCCGCAGCCCGCCCCGCTCCATCCAGCATATCAAGCAACGCCCGCAGTTCGCGCTTGATTTCTGCGAGGCGCGTCCGCGTGTCGTCATCGACGACCGCGGGCAGCGCCGTGTCCTCCACCGCCGGCCCGTCGCCTTCGAGCCGCCGCCGGGCGCCGGACAGCGTCAGCCCTTCGCCGAAGACCAGTTGCTTGATGCGCAGCACCCGCTCGACATCGCCGCGGCGGTAGACGCGCTGGCCGCTCGCGCCCCTCGCCACGCCGAGCGTCGGAAACTCGTGCTCCCACGAGCGCAGGACGTACGGCTGCACCTGCGCGATCTCGCAGACCTCCGAGGCCTTGAACACGTCCCGATCAGGAATATCTGCGAGCGTCTCAGCCACGAGTCCCTTCGAAGTATACCACGCGCGTGACCGCACGGGACCCAGGGGACCGCCTCAGCGGCGTGCGCGATCGGGCCTGTGCCGCGCGCGCACCTGGATGCGGACCGGGCTCCCCGCGAACCCGAACGCCTCGCGCAGCCGGTTCATCAGGAACCGTTCGTACGAGAAGTGCAGCGTGGTGGCCACGTTGGTGAACAGCACGAACGTCGGCGGCGCCACGCCGGCCTGGGTGGCATACAACACGCGCACCTCCCGGCGTCCCGGACTGGCCGGCGGATGAGCCGCCGTGATCGCGGCAATGAACCGGTTCAGTTCGCCAGTCGGAACGCGGCGCTGCCGCGCGGTGGCCACCCGGTCCACTTCCTCGAGCAACTTCGGCACGCGTTCGCCGGTCAAGGCCGAGATGTGCAGCACCGGGGCGTAGTCGAGGAACTTCATGCGGCGCTGAAGTCCCGCGTCGAACGTCTTTCCGATCTCGGCCGTCCCGTCCTTCTTGAGATCCCACTTGTTGACGGCAACGATGAGGCCGCGGCCCGCCTTGTCGGCCTCGCCCCCGATGGCGGCGTCCTGCTCGGTGGGGCCCTCGACCGCGTCGATGAGCAGAACCACGACGTCCGCGTCCGCGATGGCCCGGCGCGACTGGAGAACGCTGACGTTCTCGATGGTGCCGGCGCCTGCCACCCGGCCTGGCCGGCGAATGCCGGCGGTGTCCACGATGCGGAACTGCCGCCGGCGCCACTGCAGCGGCACGTCGATCGCGTCGCGCGTCGTCCCGGGGATGTCGCTGACGAGCACCCGCTCCTCACGCAGCAAGCGGTTGACCAGCGACGACTTGCCCACGTTCGGCCGGCCCACGATGGCGATGCGGGTCTCCTCGGCCTTCGCGCGTTCCCCCGGCGGGGTGCCCTCGCGATCGGGGTCCTCGGTCTCCTCCTCGTCGCCCGCCGGCGTGTCCGCGACCTCCAGGCGCCCCCGGCTGCCCAACTGGCTCGTCACAAGGTCGAGCAGGTCCGTGATGCCCTGGCCGTGTTCGGCCGAGACCTCGGTGACCGGCTCGATGCCCAACTGGAAAAACTCCAGCGCTCCAGCCCGCGCGCGTCGGTCGTCCCACTTGTTGACGACGAGCACGGCTGGCTTGTCCGCAACCCGCACGGCCTGAGCGACTTCGAGGTCCGCGGGCACCAGTCCCTCGACGCCGTCCACCAGCACGACGACCAGGTCGGCGCCCGCGATCGCCCGATGCCCCTTGGCCGAGACCTCTGCGTGCAGCGGGTCGCGGCTGGCGCCGAACATGCCGCCCGTGTCCGTCAGCCTGAACCGGTGGCCCTCCCATGTCACGACGTGCGTGATGACATCGCGCGTGGTGCCCGCCACGGGCGCCACGATCGAGCGTCGCGTGCGCGCGATCCGATTGAACAGTGTGGACTTACCCACGTTGGGCCGGCCCACCAGAACGACTGCCGGTAGCTTGCGTGGCACGGTGCAGGTCGCCTCCAGGCAACCCTTCTATGATAGCGGGTCCGGGCGCCCGCAAGGCCGCCAGCGGGCCCGCCCGCGAGATGCTCGCATCGCTTGACAGTCTAAGTGTCGGTATCTATGATAGTTAGCAGTTTCGAAGGAGTTTCGTCGGCATGATTAAGGTCGACATCGTCAACGAAGTCGCCAAGGCCGCCGACATCACCAAGGTCAAGGCCGAGATGGCCGTCGATGCCGTGTTCGACACCATGCGGGTGTCCATGCAGCGCGGCGAGCGCATCGAACTGCGCGGGTTCGGCGTGTTCCAGGTGAAGCCGCGCAAGCGGGGCATCGGCCGTAACCCACGGACCGGCAAGGAAGTTCGGATTCCGCCGGGCCGGACCATCCGCTTCAAGCCCGGCAAGGAACTGCAGACCGTCGTCTGAGTTCCGGGCTCCTCCGCTGCCCGCAACCTTGAACGCACCCGTGACCGACCCGGAACGATTTGCGTACGATGGCGACTCCCCCTCCGCGGAGCCGATCTCCGGCGCCGTCGCATGGGTGCGGGTCGCGCCGCCTCGCCCGCCGCGGCGGCGCCTGTGGCTCCATGCGCTGCTCCTGGTCCTGACCCTCGTCACGACCACTGCGGTCGGCGGCAGCCACTGGCTGTCGTTCATCGCGGGCTTCCAGCCGGACCTGCCGCCATTCACGTGGCCGCAATACGCGCTCAACGGCCTGTGGTACGCCCTGACGATTCTGGCCATCCTCGGCGCGCACGAGGCCGGTCACTACCTGGCGTGCCGGTACTACGGCGTGGACGCGACGTTGCCCTACTTCCTGCCCGTGCCCCTGCCGCTGACCGGCACCGCCGGCGCCTTCATCAAGATCCAGTCGCCCATCACATCCAAGCGCGTGCTGTTCGACGTCGGCATCGCGGGCCCGCTTGCCGGGTTCCTGGTGATGCTGCCGGCCCTCTTCGCGGGCGTCCGGATGTCGACATTGCTGCCGGTGCCGCCCGACTTCACCGGCGTGGAACTCGGCGAGCCGCTGCTGTTCCAGGCGGCCGCGTGGCTGGTCTGGGGCGACGTGCCGGACACCCTCTCGCTGAACCTGCACCCGATGGCCTTTGCCGCCTGGTTCGGGATGCTGGCCACGGCCCTCAACCTGATTCCGATCGGGCAGTTCGACGGCGGCCACATCACCTACGCGGTGCTCGGACGGCACGCGCGCTGGGTGACGGTCGCGTCGGCCCTGTTCGCGATTGCCCTCAGCGTGTACTCGAGTTCCTGGATCGTGTGGACGATCCTCGCGCTGATCCTGCTGTGGCGGTTTGGCTGGCAGCACCCGCCCACCTGGGACGACCACGTGCCACTGGACCCGGCGCGGCGATGGCTGGCGCTCGTGGCGCTGGTCGTGCTCGTGCTGTGTTTCACGCCGGCGCCCATCTCGCCGCTGGATCTCGTCAGCACGCCGTAGGGTTCCAAGTTCCACGTTCAAAGTTCCAGGTTCAGAGGTCCACGTTCCAGGTTCCACGTACCTGGCCGTCAACCTTGAACTGTGAACCTGGAACCTTGAACCGGCTGTGGCCCAACGGCCGAAGAGCCCAACGGCCGAACGGCCCTCTACAACACCGTCATCGGATCGACGTCGATCGTGGCCCGCCGGCGCAGGTCCGGGCGTTCGCCGAGCGCCCCGAGCACGGCCTCGCGCATGGCGATGCGCGCGGCGGGCACGCCCTTGACGAAGAACTGCGCGCGATGCTCGCCCTTGATACGCGCCAGCGGTGCCGTGGCCGGCCCGAGCACGACAAAGGCGCCGGGGCGCGGCATGCGTTGCGTGATGCGGGTCACCAGTTCGCCCGCGGCCTGCATGGCCGCGCTCAGCGAGGGCCCGCGGACGAGCCCATTGATCAGGGCCACGGCCGGCGGGTACCGCATGGCCGTCCGGTACCGGATCTCGTCGCCGAAGAAGGCCCGGTAATCCTGCCGTTGCGCGTGGCGGATGGCGTAGTGGTCGGGGCACAGGGTCTGGATGACGGCCTCGCCCGGCGCGTCGCCCCTCCCGGCGCGGCCCACCACCTGGGTCAGCAACTGGAATGTCCGCTCCGCGGCCCGGAAGTCGGCCAGGCCGAGGCCGACATCGGCGGAGATGACGCCCACCAGCGTGACGCGCGGGAAGTCGTGGCCCTTGGCGATCATCTGCGTGCCGATGAGGATGTCGATGCGGCCGCGGCCGAAGTCACCCAGGATCCCGGGCAGCGCGCCGCGGCGGCGGACGACGTCGCGATCCAGGCGCGCCACGCGCGCGCCGGGGAACCGGTCCTGCACCTCGCGTTCCACCCGCTCGGTGCCGTACCCCATCAGTTCCAGGTACGGCGCGCCGCACGTGGGGCACGTGCGCGGCACGCGGCGGCTGTGGCCGCAGTAGTGGCACGACGCGGCGCCACGCCCGTACACCACCAGGGACACGCTGCAGTTGGGGCACTCCACGCTGCCGCCGCACTGGCGGCAGAAGACCGCCGTGGACAATCCGCGCCGGTTCAGCAGGAGCAGCGACTGCTCCCGCCGATCGAGGCGCGCCCGCAGGTGTTCCAGGAGGCACGCGCTCAGCACCGTGTCGGGCCCCGACTGCGCCAGTTCGTCCCGCATGTTCACGACGTGCACGGCTGCCAGCGGGCGATCGGCCACGCGCCGATCCAGGGCAATCAGCGTGTACCGCCCCGCCGTCGCGTGGGCGTACGATTCCATCGACGGCGTGGCCGACCCCAGGACCACCAGGGCGCCCGCGTGCTTCGCACGCACGATGGCCACGTCGCGGCCGTGGTAGCGCGGGCTTTCGTCCTGCTTGTAGGAGCCGTCATGCTCCTCGTCGACGACGATGAGGCCGACCCGATCGAGCGGGGCGAACACGGCCGATCTCGTGCCCACTACCACGCTGACCTCCCCCCGGCGGATCCGATGCCACTGATCGTGGCGCTCGCCGTTGGACAGGCCGCTGTGCTGCACCGCCACCCGGGCGCCGAACGTGCCGCGGAAGGTGGCCGCCAGCGCCGGCGTCAGGCCGATCTCCGGGACGAGCACGAGGACCCCGGCACCGCCGGCCGCCACGTGTTCGGCCAGTCGGAGGTACAGCTCCGTCTTGCCGCTGCCTGTGACGCCGTGCACCAGCGCCACGCCGAAGGTGCCCGCGTCCTTCAGGTCGCGCAGCGCCGCCAGGGCGTGCTCCTGCTCGGGGGTCAGCACCATCCGCTCGCCGCGCGCCGGGACCGTCTCGCGTCCCCAGGGGCCCGTGAAGGGATCGCGATCCACCGGCCGCCGGACGATCGTCAGCAGACCGCGCAGTTCGAGGCGGTGCAGGCCGTCGGCCGGCAGGCGCCGCTCGCGCAGGTCGGCCGTGGTGAGGCCATCGGTGGTGGCGGCCAGCGCCGCCAGCAGTTCGTGTTGTCGCGGCCCGAGTCCCCGGGCGACCCCGGGGTCCTGGCGCCGCGCGGCGATCTCGCGCCCGTGCGCCGTCAGCGAGACATGGCGTTCGGTCTTGTAGGCGTGGCGGCCGCCTTCCAGCACGACGGCCGTCGAGACCAGGCCGGCGCGTTCGAGGGCCCTGAGGACGGCCAGCACCGGCACAGGCCGGACCCGCCCGAGCGCCTTCGTGAGACGGGACCTCACCGTCGTCGCCGCCGCCCTGGGGCCCGCCGCGATCACCCGCAGCGTCTCGCGCTGCAGTCCGGTCAGGCCGTCCACGCCCTCGAGGGTCAGCACGCGCTCGCCCTCCGGCGTCAGGTCCACGACCTTCCGCGTTTCCATCGTCGAGAGCGGCGGCATGGCGGCGGCCAGCGCTTCACCTGGCGCGCTGGCGTAATACTCCGCGACCCACAGAGCCAGGGTGACGCTCGCCGCCGGCAGGAACGGCCCGTCGTCCAGGATGTCCGCGACGTCCTTGAGGGCGTCGTCCGCGCCGGGCTCGGGCGCGTCGCCGCCGGTCGCGACCACGCACCCGGTCAGCAGCCGCGGCCCCACCGGCACGACAACCCGGGCACCGGGCACCGGGAGTTCGAGATCGTCGGGCACGCGGTACGTCAGGAGATCCAGCAGCGGGACGGGCACCGCCACCGACACGAGGCGCGCCATCGCGCTACGCTCCGGCGTCCGGAGAGGCCGCCAGCAGATCGCGCACCTTCTTCATGTCCTCCCACACCTCACGCTTGCTCGACGGATTGCGCAGCAGGTACGCGGGATGAAAGGTCGGGATAAGGATGGCGTCCCCGTAGGTGAACGCCCGCCCGCGCAGCCGGCTGATGGGGTCGCTGGACCGGAGCAGCGTCCGCGCCGCGAAGGTACCCAGCGCCACGATCACGCGCGGACGGATCACGCGCACCTGCCGGAACAGGAACGGTTCGCAGGTGTCCACTTCGTCCGGCTCGGGATTGCGGTTGCCCGGCGGCCGGCACTTGATCACGTTGGCGATGTACACGTCGTCGCGCGTGAGACCGATGGCCTCGATGATCTTCGTCAGCAACTGGCCGGCGCGGCCCACGAACGGGATGCCCTGGAGGTCCTCGTCCTGGCCCGGTGCCTCGCCCACGAACATCAGATCGGCGTCGGGGTTCCCCACGCCGAACACGACCTGCGTCCGGCCGAGTTCGTGCAGCTTGCACCGGGAGCAGTCCGGGCCGATCTCGGCACGGATGACGTCGAGCGTCTCTGCCGGCTGGGCTGCCGCCGCCAGAACGCCTGCCGCGGCTGCGCCCGGGGGCTCCGCATCCGGTTCCTGCCCGTGGCGCGAGGACGGCCGAGGGGCCGCGAGGTCGGCACGCGCCCGCCAGGCCGGGTCGCCCGAGACGCCCTCCACGCCGAGTTCGGCAAAGAACCGCAGGTGCTCGGCCAGCGCGCGGCGGGAGTCGCGGTTGTCCATCCGTGGCTCCTACGCGCGCGGCGCCCGGCCGGCCATGAGGTGGGCCGCGCGAACGAGAATGGCATCCGCCAGGGCCGCCTTCGATTGCAGGGGCAGCACTTCTTCTCCGTCGGCGGCGACCAGGGTTGCGGCGTTGGTATCGACGTCGAAGCCGGCGTCGGTCCTCGACACGTCGTTCGCCACGACGAGGTCCACCATCTTCGATGTCAGCTTTCCCCGCGCGCGATCGATGACGTTGTCCGTCTCGGCCGAAAAGCCGACGAGCACGGGCCAGCCGGCGCCGCCCGCCGCGCGGCGCGCGCCCAGAGTGGCGAGGATGTCCGTCGTCGGTTCGAGGTCGAGCGTGATGCGGCCGGCCTGCTTGCGGACTTTCTGCGCGGCGGTCGTCACCGGCTGGTAGTCCGCCACCGCCGCCGCCATCACCACGAGATCGGCCCCGGCGGCGTGCTCAAAGATGGCGGCGGCCATCTCGGAGGCGCGGCGCACCCGCACGACGGTCACGCCGGCGGGATCGAGGAGCCGCGACGGCCCGCTGACGAGCGTGACCGACGCGCCCCGGCTGGCGGCGGCTGCGGCAATCGCGTAGCCCATCTTCCCGCTCGACCGGTTGCCGAGGAACCGGACCGGGTCGAGGTCCTCGTAGGTCGGCCCGGCACTCACCACGACGCGCCGGCCCGCCCACGAGGTGTCACCGCGAACCAGCCGGTCCGCGGCCGCCACGATCGCGTCGGGTTCGGCCAGCCGCCCCTTGCCCACCCAGCCGCAGGCCAGATACCCCGCTCCCGGCTCGACGAACCGGACGCCGCGCGCGCCGAGCGTGGCCAGGTTCGCCTGCACGGCCGGGTGCTCCAGCATGTGCGAGTTCATCGCCGGGGCCACCAGGACCGGCGCCTTCGTCGCGAGGTAGAGCGCCGACAGGAAGTCGTCGGCGATGCCGTGCGCGAACTTGCCGAG
The DNA here is from genome assembly GCA_964396055.1 of uncultured Vicinamibacterales bacterium. GTDB lineage: Bacteria > Acidobacteriota > Vicinamibacteria > Vicinamibacterales > JAKQTR01 > CAYJPV01. The sequence goes on from CAYNDV010000001.1 coordinate 61,397, forward strand.
GATGTTCGCCGTGGCCGGTGCGACGAGCAGCAGGGCGATATCCGACGCGATGGCAATGTGTTCGATGTCGGCGTTCGCGCCGGCGGTCCACTGCGACGTGACGACCCGGCGCCGCGTGATCGCCTCAAAGGTTACGGGGCCCACGAACCGCCGGGCGTTCCGGGTCATGACGGCGACGACGTCGTGGCCGGCCTTCTGCAGGCCGCGAGCCACTTCGACCGCCTTGTAGGCGCCGATGCCGCCGGTCACGCCGAGCGCAATGAGTGCCATGTCGGTGCTCCCGCCCCGTCCGTCACGGTCCGGCCGGCGGCTCGAAGGTGGCGGCGATCGACGCCGCGCGCGCGGCGCGCGCCGACAGGCGCGCCCGTGAGGCGAGGATGATGGCCCGCAGTTCCGCCACCGCGCGGTCCAGTTCGTCGTTCACGACCACGAAATCGTACTCCGGATACGCGCGCATCTCGTCGCGGGCGACCGTCAACCGGCGGGCGATGGCGTCGTCGGGATCCTGGCCGCGTCCCCGGAGCCGGGCCTCGAGCGCTGCGGCCGACGGCGGCAGCAGGAACACGGTCACCACCGGCACGCCCCGGCGCCGCACCAGGCGTGCGCCCTGCACGTCGATGACGAGCACCACGTCGAGGCCCGCCGCCAGCAGGCGTTCGGTCTCCACGACGCCGGTGCCGTAGAGGTGGCCGAAGACGTCCGCCCACTCGAGGAACTGATCGCCGGCGATCATGGTCTCGAATCGCGCCCGGGAGACGAAATGATAGGCGCTCCCGTCGAGTTCCCCCGGGCGCGCGGCACGGCTCGTGAACGACCGCGATCGCACGAGGCCCTCGGTCTGCCGGATGACCTCTTCCACGACCGTCGTCTTGCCCGCGCCCGACGGCGCGGACACGATGAACAGGCAGCCGCGCGGACGGTCCTCACTCGACATTCTGCACCTGCTCGCGCATCTTCTCGAGTTCCGCCTTGGCTGACACGATCAGCTCCGTGACGCCGGTGCCGTCGGCCTTCGATCCCATCGTGTTGATCTCCCGGTTCATCTCCTGCAGCAGGAAGTCCAGCTTGCGCCCGCACGGCTCGGCGCTGTCGCTGAGCGACGCCCACTGCGCGGCGTGGGCCCGGAACCGCACCACTTCCTCGCTGATGTCGGATCGCGCCGCGAAACGGACGATCTCCTGGGAGAGGGCCCCGCGGTCCACGGCCAGGTCGGCGGTGAGTTCGTCGAGGCGCGCGGCGAGGCGCGCCTTCAGCGCCCCTTCGCCCGCCAGCGCCGCCGCCGCGATGCGCTCGACCATCCCGCTGACGGCCGCGAGGCGGCCGTCGAGGTCCGCGCGCAGCAGGGCGCCCTCGTGCGTGCGCATCCCGTCGAGGTCGACCAGCGCCGCCTCGACGGCCAGTTCGACCGCGTCTTCGACCAGGCGCTGGCCGTCCCCGTCCAGATCCACCGGGGCCTCCCGGATGCTGAACGCCTGCGGGAAGCGGAGCAGGTCGCCCGGGGTCAGCCGCCCGTCGACGAACCCGTCAGCACGAGCCCGCTCGACGGCCGCGCCCACGGCGGCGGCCAGCGCCCGGTTCAACTCCACCGACACGGCCGGTTCCTGCCGCAGGGACACCGACACCGCGACTTCGACCCGGCCGCGCGCCACGTGCTGCTGCACGAGTGCCCGCAGCCGCGGCTCCCGGCTGGTGGCCAGGGCGGGCACGCGCAGCTGCAGATCGAGGTAGCGGTGGTTCACGGATCGGACGGTGACGCCGATCGTGGCGCGATCGTCCTCGCGGGTCTTGGCGGCAAAGCCGGTCATGCTCTTGATCATGCGTGCGGGCCTCTCCTGCGGCCCGGTCTATCCCTGGCCTGGACGGGTCCTGCGGCGATCCTCAGCGAACTGCACGGCGTGCAGCGCCGCGTAGACCCCCCCGGGTTTCGCGATCAGGTCCTCGTGGCGGCCGGTTTCCGCCACCCGTCCGCCGTCGAGGACGACGATCAGGTCGGCGCGCTGCACCGTCGACAGGCGGTGCGCGATCACGATGGACGTCCGTCCGCGCATGAGGTTCGCCAGGGCGTCCTGCACCAGGGCCTCGGACTCGGGGTCCAGCGAGGACGTGGCTTCGTCGAGGATCAGGATGGGCGGGTCCTTGATGAGCGCGCGGGCGATCGCCAGGCGCTGCCGCTGGCCGCCGGACAGGCGCTGCCCGCGCTCGCCAATCACCGTGCGGTACCCGCGCGGCATGCCGACGATGAACTCGTGGGCGCGGGCGGAGCGCGCGGCCGCTTCGATCTCGGCCTCGGTCGCGCCCGGCTTCCCGTAGGCGATGTTCGCCGCCACGGTGTCGTCGAACAGCACCGTCTCCTGGGTCACCATGCCGATCTGGCCGCGCAGTGAGGCCAGCGCCACCTGGCGGATATCCACGCCGTCGATGGTGATGCACCCGTCGGTGACGTCGTAGAAGCGCGGGATGAGATTGGCCAGGCTCGTCTTGCCCGCGCCGCTGCGGCCGACGACGGCCACCGTCTGGCCGGCCCGGGCCTCGAAGGAGACGCCGTTGAGCGCGCGTTTGCCTTCCGCGTCCTCGTAGCCGAAGAGCACCCGGTCGAACGTCAGGCGGTCGCGCAGCGGGCCCAGCGCCGGGGCGCCCGGGCGGTCTTCGACCTCGGTGTGGGTGTCGAGCAGTTCGAAGATCCGATCCGACGCCGCCGCCGCCTGCTGCAGGTTCGCGTTCACGCGGCTCAGCTTCTTGAGCGGCGTGTACATCATCAGCAGCACGGCCACGAAGGCCGTGAACTGCCCCTGGGACATCCGGGCGGCCCCGATTTCACGCGCGCCGTACCACAGGGCCGCCGCGATGGCGACGCCGCCGAACAGTTCCATGATGGGCGGCAGCATCGAGAGCGCCGCCGTGACCTTCATGTTCGCGCGATAGAGCGCCCGGCCCGCCGCCGCGAACCGGGCGGCTTCCCGCGCCTCCGCCCCGAAGGCCTTCACGATCCGGTGGCCGGTGTAGGCCTCCACGGCCACGTGCGACAGGTGCTCCTGATGCTCCTGGCTGAGGCGCGTCGTCTGGCGCAGCTTGCGGCCGAGATTCACCAGCGGGTAGAGGATGACCGGCGCGGCGGTGAGGCACACCAGCGTCAGGCGCGCGTCCCAGTACAGCAGCAGCGACACCGACCCGATGACCGCCATCGACTCCCGCACGAGATCCACCAGCGTGTCGGACGCGGCCTGCTGCACCTGCGCGATGTCGTTGGTGAGCCGCGACAGCAGCTGGCCGCTGCTGCGCGCCTTGAAGAAGGCGGCGGACTGCCCGAGGGTGTGCCGGAACATGCGGTTGCGCAGGTCCTCGACCACCCGCTGGCCCACGTCCGTCATCAGGTACGACGAGGCAAAGGCCCCCGCGCCCTTCACCAGGTACCCGATCACCACCGCGCTGATCGCGAACCCCACCCGGCGCTGGTTCGACAGCACGTCGTCGAAGATGGGCATGATCAGCCAGCCGAGGAACGCCTGCGCCCCGCCGTAGGCCGCCATCGCCCCCAGGGCCAGCGCCAGGCGCCCGCGGTAGATCTTCGCCGCGCTCAGCAGTCGGACCAGCGATCTCACTCGGTGAACCGGTAGCGGATGAGCACCCACAGCGCAACGACGCCGTCGCGCCAGGTGATCTTCTTGCCTTCCTCGTAGCCTCGCCCATCGTAGGTGATGGGCACCTCGTAGACGCGGTAGTGCCGCTTGAAGATCTTGGCCGTCAGCTCGGGCTCGATGCCGAACCCGTTCGACCGCAGCGAGAAGGACCGGAGCACCTCGGCGCGCATCACCTTGTAGCACGTCTCCATGTCGGAGAGCATCGTGTTGTACAGCACGTTGGTGATGAGCGTGAGCAGCCGGTTGCCCAGGTAGTGCGAAAACAGGAAGACCCGGTGGCGCCCGAGGAACCGCGACCCGTAGACGACATCGGCGCGCCCCTGGCAGATGAGTTCGATCAACTGCGGGTACTCCTCCGGGGAGTACTCCAGGTCCGCATCCTGGATGACCACCAGGTCGCCGGTGACCTCCTGGAACCCGCGCCGCAGTGCCGACCCCTTGCCGGCGTTGCGTGGCTGGAGCACGAGCGTGAACCCCAGTTCGGCCTGGAGCCGGGCCAGGATCTCCCGGCTTCGGTCCGTCGAGCAGTCGTCCACCACGATCAGCTCGACCCGCACCGGCACGGCGAACACCCGGCGGATGATCTCCTCGACCGTCGCCTCTTCGTTGTAGACCGGCATCACCACCGAGAGCAGCGGATCGGTCAGCACGCCCCGTAGTCCGGCCATGGCCTACGCCCCTTCCCCGTACCCGGCCGGGTGCGACGCCCGCCACCGCCACGCGGTCTCCACGATGTCCACCGGGTCCACGAAACGCGGGCGCCAGCCCAGCTCGTCCTGGATGCGGCGGCTCGAGGCGAACAGCACCGCTGGATCCCCCTCCCGTCTCGGCCCCGCCACCCAGGGCACCGGCTGGCCGCTGACCCGCTCGACAGCGCCGATGACGTCCTTGACCGAGAAGGGCCGGCCGTTCCCGAGATTGTAGGTGGCCGACGCTCCGCCGCCCTCGAGCCGGTCGAGGGCCAGCACGTGCGCTGCGGCGAGATCGGTCACGTGAATATAGTCGCGCAGGCAGGTGCCGTCCGGCGTGTCGTAGTCGAGGCCGAAGACGTGCAGGGGCGTTCCACCCCGCGCCGCCTCGATCGCCCGGGGGACCAGGTGCGTCTCCGGCGCGTGCTCCTCGCCCAGGTGCCCTTCCGGGTCCGCGCCGGCCGCGTTGAAGTACCGCAGCACAATGGCACGCAGGCCGTAGGCGCGCTCGAAGTGCGGCAGGGCCCGCTCGACCGCGAGCTTGGTCTCGCCGTAGGGATTGATCGGCCGCGTCGGGTGCGCCTCGTCGATCGGCGTCCGCTCCGGGTTCCCGAAGACGGCGGCCGTCGACGAGAACACCAGGCGCCTCACGCCGGTCCCGGCCATGGCCCGCAACAGCGACAACGTGCCCTCGACGTTGTTGCGGTAGTAGCCGGCCGGATCGCTCACCGACTCTCCGACCAGCAGCCACGCGGCGAAGTGCATGACCGACGACACCCGCTGCCGTTCGATCGTGTCCCGCACGAGCGCCTCGTCGCGGATGTCTCCCACGACGAGGTCGCCCCACCGCACGGCGGCCCTGTGGCCGTTGGAGAGATTGTCGTAGACCACCACGCGGCGGCCGGCCGCCGCCACGGCCTTGGCGGCGTGGCTGCCGATGTAGCCCGCTCCCCCGACGATCAGGACCGCGCCCTCAGCGCCCGATCGAGTAGTAGGTGAAGCCATGGCTCTTCATCTGGTCCTTCGAGTAAATGTTCCGCCCGTCGAAGATGACGGGCCCGGCCAGCAGTTTCCGCATCCTGGCGAAGTCCGGCTCCCGGAACTCGTTCCACTCGGTCACCACCGCGAGGGCGTCGGCGCCGTTGAGCGCCGCGTACGCCTTCGGCGCATACGTGATCCGGTTGCCGAAGATCGTGCGCGCCACCCCCATGGCCGCCGGGTCGTAGGCCACCACCTTCGCGCCGGCGGCGAGGAGGTGGTTGACGATCACGATCGAGGGCGCCTCGCGCATGTCGTCGGTCCGCGGCTTGAACGCCAGCCCCCAGACCGCAATCGTCCGGCCCTTGAGCGAGCCGAAATGCGCCTCAATCCGCTCCGCGAGGCGGCGCTTCTGGGCAAGATTGACCGCCTCCACCGCCTGCAGGATCTGAAACGCGTAGTGCTTGTCGGCCGCGAACTTCAGGATGGCCTGCACGTCCTTCGGAAAGCAGCTCCCGCCGTACCCGCAGCCCGGGAACAGGAACGACGGCCCGATGCGGCGGTCCGATCCGACCGCGCGGCGCACCTGGTCCACGTCCGCGCCGAACAGTTCGCACACCGTGGCCACCTCGTTCATGAACGAGATGCGGGTGGCCAGCAGCGCATTCGCCGCGTACTTGCACAATTCCGCGCTCGCGCAGTCCATCACCATGATGGGCGCGCCGGTCCTCGTGAACGGCAGATACAGCTGCCGCATGATCTCCGCCGCCTGGTCGTCTTCGGCGCCGACCACCACCCGGTCGGGCTTCAGGAAGTCGTCCACGGCCGCGCCCTGTTTCAGGAACTCCGGGTTGCTGACCACGCTGAACGGGTGCGTCGTTTCCCGCCGGATCACCTCCCGGACCTTCTCGGAGGTCCCCACCGGCACCGTGCTCTTGTCGACGATCACCTTGTAGCCATTCATGGCCCGGGCGATGTCGCGGGCCACCGACATGACGTGCTGCAGATCGGCCGATCCGTCCTCGCCCTGCGGCGTACCCACGGCAATAAAGATCACCTCCGACGCCCGCACCGCCCGATCGAGGCTGGTCGTGAACGTGAGGCGGCGCTCGGCCCGGTTATGCCGGACAATCTCCTCGAGGCCCGGCTCGTAAATGGGGATCTTGCCCCGCCGCAGCAGCCGGACCTTGGCCTCGTCCTTGTCCACGCAGACCACGTCGTTGCCGGTCTCGGCGAAACAGGCGCCCGCCACCAGCCCGACGTATCCGGTTCCCACGACCGCCAGTTTCATGATGATGACTCCTCAGGACCGCCCCGGGACCTGGCGTCGGGTCCCATGGGAAAACACCAAACCTTACTATACGCCGAAAAATACTGTCAAGGCGTTGACAGTCAAGCAGTTGCAGCCAATCCGACCTGTCGTGACGCCGCCGGCCCGTTCGGGATACCATAGCCCCGGCATGCGCATCCTGGTGGACTACCGGCCCGCGCTCCGGGCACGCACAGGTGTCGGGGAATGGGTGCACAATCTGGCCCGGACCTGGCTCGTGAGTCCTCCGGCAGGCCTGCCGGCGCCGTCGCTCGGCTTGTTTGTCAGCTCATGGAAGGACCGTCTCGACCGGCACGCCGTCGCCGATCTGCCGGGCGCCGTCTTCTTCGACCGTCGCGTGCCCGTCCGGCTCCTGACGTGGTGCTGGAACCGCCTCGAGTGGCCACAGGTGGAGCGACTCACAGGCTGGCTGCCTGACGTCGCCTTTTCGTCGACGCCCCTGCTGCTCCCGAGCCGGGCACCGGTCAGGACCGTGACGGTCTACGACCTCGACTTTCTGGACCATCCCGACCGGACCTGGCGCGAGATGCGCCGGGACTTCCCCGCTCTCGTGCGCCGCCACGTCGGCCGGGCCGACCTGGTGACCGTCATTTCCCACTTCACCGCCAGCCAGGTGGAACACCGGCTCGGCGTGCCCGCGAGCCGGATTGTCGTGTGCCGGCCTGGGGTGCCCGACTGGGCGGCCCGCGAGCGGCCCCGCCAGGCCGCCGGCGCCGTCGGCCGGTACATCCTGTTTGTCGGCACGCTCGAACCGCGCAAGAACGTGACCGGGTTGCTGGACGCCTACGCCCGGCTCGTGGCGCGCCGGCCGGCCACGCCGGGGCTGGTCCTGGCCGGGGGACGCCCGCCGGTGCTGGATCCGGGGCTCGAGGCCGCGCTGGCCGGACCGCTCGCGCCCCGCCTCGACCTCCGTGGATACTTGCGGCCGGACGATCGCCCCGATCTGTACCGTCACGCCGCCATGCTGGTTCTGCCCTCGCGGATGGAGGGGTTTGGCCTCCCGGCGCTCGAGGCGATGGCCCTTGGCGTGCCGGTCGTCGTCTCGTCGCGAGGCGCCTTGCCTGAAGTGGTGGGCGACGCCGGCCTGATTGTCGATCCCGACGATGCGGACGGCCTGGCTGCGGCGATGGCCCGGGTGCTCGACGAACCCGGACTGGCCGACGCGATGCGGATGCGCGGACTCGCGCGCGCGGCGGCGTTCTCCTGGGCGCCAGCCAGCCACGCGGTGCTGGAGCGCCTGACGGAGGCCGTGGCACGGGCACGCGCGCAGGAGGCGCGCCGCTGATGCGCCTCGCCATCGATGCGCGTGAACTCGCGGGCCGGGCGACCGGGGTCGGGCGGTACCTGGAGCGCATCCTCGCCGAATGGGCGGACTCGGGCGTCGCGGCGCGCCACGCCATCGCCCTCTATCTGCCGGAACCGCCTCCGGAGGCGCTCCGGCGCCGACTGGCCGGCCTCGAACCCGAGTACGTCGTGGTTCCCGGCGGCCGTGGCGCCGCCTGGGAACAACTGCGCCTGGGCGCCCGCCTGCGCGCCGATCGGCCGGCTGTGCTGTTCGCGCCGGCGTACACCGCACCGCTGGGAACGGGCTGCCCCGTGGTCCTCACGATCCACGATCTCTCGTACCTGGCTCATCCGGAGTGGTTCAGGCCGCGCGAACGCTGGCGACGCGCCGTGCTGACGCGCCTGTCGGCCCGTATGGCGCGGCACATCCTCACGGACTCGGCGTTCTCAGCGCGTGAAGTCGAACGCCTGCTGGGCGTGCCGGCCGAACGGGTCACGGTGGTGCCCCTCGGGCTGGGGATGCCGACGGCCCCTGCGGCGGGGGGCCCGCGCGACCCGCTGGTGCTTTACGTCGGCACCATCCTGAACCGGCGCCGCGTGCCCGACCTGGTTCTCGCGTTCGCGCGGGCGGCCGCCGTGCGCCCGGACCTCCGCCTGGTTCTGGTGGGCGACGACCGCACCTGGCCGGCGCAGGACCTCGGCGCCATCGCGCGGGAGGCGGGCGTGAGCGGGTCCGTGGAGGTTCGCTCCTACGTGGCCGACGACGAATTGAGGGACCTGTACCGCCGGGCATCGGTCTTCGTGTTCCTGTCCGAGTACGAGGGTTTCGGCCTGACCCCCCTCGAAGCCCTCGCCCACGGCGTCCCGCCGGTCGTGCTCGATACGGCGGTGGCCCGCGAGGTGTACGGCGGCGCGGCGCTCTTCGTCGAGCGGGGTGACAGGCGCGGCACCTCCGAGGCGATCCTGCAACTGGTGACCGACACCGAGGCCAGGCGGCGGGTGCTCGACGAAGCGTCCCGGCTCCTGCCGCGCTACACCTGGGCCGCCGCGGCGGCCCGTACGCTGGCTGTCATCGAGCGGAGCGCGGGCTGACGTGGCGGACCTGACCACCATCATCGTGTCGTACAACACGCGGCCGGAGCTCGAGGCCTGCCTGGCGTCCCTCCCGGGCGGGGCGTTTCCGGGCCGGCACGAGGTCATCGTGGTGGACAATGCGTCGGCCGACGGGACGGCGGCCGCGGTGCGGACCCGGTTTCCGCAGGTACGCCTGATCGAACCCGGGCGCAACCTTGGCTTCGGCGCCGCGAACAACGTGGGCATGCAGGCGGCCTGGACGGATCTGCTGCTGCTGCTCAACAGCGACACGATCGTGCCGCCGGGGGCGATCGAGGCGATGTGCGCGGCGCTGGAACCGCATCCCGAATGGGGCGCGCTCGGGCCACGGCTCGTCGACGGCGACGGCCGGGCCGAGCTGTCGTTCGGCCGGATGATGACGCCGTGGAACGAATGGCGCCAGAAACTGCTCGTGCGCCTGCACGATCGCCGGACCCCCGGGGTGTCGGCGTGGGTGGAGAGGATGACGCGCAAGGCGCGTTTCGCGGACTGGGTGAGCGGCGCCTGCCTCCTGGTCCGCCGCGCCGACGCCCTGGCCGTCGGTGGCTTCGACGAGCGCTACTTCCTCTATGCGGAGGACGTGGACTTCTGCGCCGCCCTGCGCGGCCTGGGGAAACGGATCCGGTTCTTTCCCGGGGCCCAGGTGGTGCACCTGCGGGGCCGGTCGGGCCGCCAGCGCCCCGCCGCCACCGAACGGGCGTACCGGCGCAGCCACCTCGCGTTCTACGAGAAGCACCATCCGCGCCTGGCGCCGCTGCTGCACGCGTACCTGCGCGCCCGGGGCCGGCACCCCGGTTCCGACCCACAGGGTCGCGCCTGACGGCCCGCCGTCGGGCCCGAGGGGCTGTGGTATCGTGAAGCCCTGTTCAGACGGAGATCAGCGCCGCCGTGCGAATCGCCATCGATGTCCGGAAGCTCGAGGATTTCGGCATCGGCACCTACATCCGGAACCTGCTGCACCACGTGGCGCTGTCGCCCGGCGCCCACGAGTACGTGCTGCTCTGCCGCCCCCAGGACCAGCAGGCGCTGCGCCAGATGACGCCGCACTTCGTGCCGGTGCCAGACACCTCCCGGCCGTACTCGGTGGCCGAGCAGTTCACGATCCCGGCGCGGCTGCTGCAGCACCACGCGGACATCTTCCATGCCCCGCACTACGTCCTGCCGCCGCTGGTGCCCTGTCGATCGGTCGTGACCATCCACGACTGCATCCACCTGATGTTCCCGCAGTATCTGCCGAACCGGCTTGCGTACGCCTATGCCAAGGCGAGCCTGTGGGCCGCGGCGCGCCGCGCCGAGCGCGTGCTCACCGTGTCCGAGACGTCGAAGGCGGACATCGTCCGCTACTGCGGCGTGCCGGCGGACCGGGTGGTCGTCATCTACAACGCGATCGACGAGCGCTTTCTCGAGGCGCCGTCGGCGGACGCGGTCCAGGCGACGCGTGAACGGTACCAGCTCGACGGGCCGTACGTGCTCTATGTCGGCAACATCAAGCCCCACAAGAACCTCGAGCGCCTGATCGAGGCGTTCCACCTGGTGCGGCAGCGCGGCTTCGAGCGGCTCAAGCTCATGATCATCGGCGATCAGATCTCGAAGTACCCGCGGCTGCGGCGGGCGGTGGACCGCCACAAGCTGCACAAGCACGTGCGGTTCCTGGGCTTCGTTCCCTACGACACCCTTGCGGCCCTCTACCGGCTGGCCACGGTCTTTGCCTTCCCATCGCTCTACGAGGGGTTCGGCCTTCCGCCGCTGGAGGCCATGGCCAGCGGCACGCCCGTGGTGGCTGCCAATACCTCGTCGCTGCCGGAAGTGCTTGGCAACGCCGCCGAACTGGTCGACCCGTACAGCCCGGACTCGATCGCCGACGGTCTGACGACGGTGCTGGGGGACGCCGCGCGTCGCGAGGAATTGCGGCGCCTGGGCCTGGTCCGTGCACGGGAGTTCTCGTGGGCCGCCTCGGTGCAGCGTGTCCGGGACATCTACGACGAGGTGGGGGTCGCCCATGATTGAGCCGCGCCCCCCGCGGCTGGCTCTCGTGCACGACTGGCTCACCGGGATGCGGGGCGGCGAGAAGGTCCTGGAAGCCATCGGCGCCCTCTATCCGGATGCCGACATCCTGACCCTGCTGCACGTGCCCGGTTCCGTCTCCCCGGCGATCGAGCGGCACCGGATTCGGACGTCGTTCATCCAGCGCCTGCCCCTGGCGGCCCGCCTCTATCGGCACTACCTGCCGCTGTTCCCGGCGGCCATCGAGAGCCTCGACCTGGACGAGTACGACGTGGTCGTCAGCATCAGCCACTGCGCGGCCAAGGCCGTCCGGGTGCGCGGCAGCGCCCGTCACCTGTGCTACTGCCTGACGCCGATGCGCTACGCGTGGGACCAGTTCGACGCCTACTTCGGCGCGGACCGCGTGGGCCGGGCAGGCCGACTGCTGCTGCGGCCGACCCTGCGGTGGCTGGCGCGGTGGGACGCGGCGACCGCGGACCGCGCCGATCGCTACGTGGCCATCTCCCGGTACGTCGCGGGCCGGATCGCGAAATACTATAATCGTCAGGCAGGGGTGATTTACCCGCCCGTGGACACCACGTTCTTCACCCCGGGCGGGGACGATCACGGACGCCACGCGCTGGTGGTGTCGGCGCTCGTGCCGTACAAGCGCCTCGATGTGGCGATCGACGCGTGCCGGGCCGCCGGGGTGGCTCTACGAATCGTGGGCGATGGCCCTGAACGCGCGAGACTGGTTCGGCGCGTGGCTGGCGACGTGGCGTTTCTCGGCCGGTTGAGCGACGAAGCCATCCGGGACGAGTACCGGCGGGCGGCGGTGGTGCTGCTGCCGGGCGTCGAGGATTTCGGCATCGTGCCCCTGGAGGCCCAGGCGTGCGGCACGCCGGTGGTGGCGGTGGCCGAGGGCGGGGCGGTGGAGACGGTGATCGACGGCGTCACCGGGGCGCTGGTCGCGGACGCCGGGGCCGAGGCGTTCGGCGCGGCCGTGGCGCGCGTCGTGCACGCACGGATCGATCGCGGCGCGGTGCGCCGCCACGCCGAGGGCTTTGCCCGGGAGCGTTTCGATCGGGAGATGCGGGCCGCCATTGCCCCGCTGCTGGAGACTGCGTAGGACATGGTCAAACGTTACAAGCGTACACTCGCGGCCATCTACGTCCTGACGGACGCCCTGCTGGCCGCCGGGTCGTTCGCGCTCGCCTACCTGCTCCGCTTCGAAGCGGGCCTGATCCCGGTGACCAAGGGGATCCCGCCTTTTGCCCAGTACGGCGCGGTGCTGCCGCTGGTGGCGATCCTGGTGCCCGTCGCCTACTACTTCCAGGGCCTCTACAGCCTCAGGCGGAACCGGTCGCGGGTGGACGACTTCTTCGCGGTCCTGGTCGGGTCGGTCGTGGCCGTGATGCTGGGCGTGGTGAGCACCCTGTATTTCCAGGCCTACTACGTGCCGACGGATCTCAAGGACCGCGGGTTCCTGGAAGTGTCCCAGCTGGTGTGGGGCCTGTTCCTCGCGGTCAACGTGGCCCTCACCTACGCCTCGCGTACGCTCATCCGCCACGCGCTGGAGCGCCGATGGCGGGCCGGGATCGGCCTGAAGCGGCTGCTCATCGTGGGAGCCGGCGATCTGGGGCGCGTGGTGGCCGACAAGATCCTCGAGCACCGCGAGATGGGTTACCAGATCGCGGGGTTCGTCGACGACCGCGCCGAGCGCGACCACCTGGGCTACCGGGGGCTGCCGCTGCTGGGCACGACAGGCGAACTGTCGGAGATCGCGCAGCGCGAACGGATCGACCAGATCTACGTCGCCCTGCCCCTCGAGGAACACCAGCGGATGCTGAACGTCATCGAGGCGGCCAGCCGCGATCTCATCGACGTGAAGATCGTGCCGGACCTCCTGCAGTTCATCGCGCTGCGTGCGCGCATCGAGGACCTCGATGGCGTCCCGATCATCAACCTGAGCGACGTGCCCCTGCAGGGCCTGAACGCCGTGGCCAAGCGGATGGTGGATCTGGTGCTGTCGGCCGGCGCCCTGGTGATCCTGGCGATTCCGATGGGCATCCTGGCCCTGCTGGTGAAGCTGACGTCGCGCGGCCCCGTCTTCTACAGCCAGGAGCGCATGAGCCTGGACGGCTCCTCGTTCACCGTCTACAAGTACCGCTCGATGTACGACGCGGCCGAGGCGGCGACGGGCCCGATCTGGGCGCGCGACGAGGACCCGCGCTGCACGCCGGTCGGCCGGTACCTGCGGCGTTTCGACCTCGACGAGCTGCCGCAGCTCATCAACGTCCTGAAGGGCGAGATGTCCCTGGTGGGGCCGCGGCCGGAGCGCCCGTACTTCGTCGAGCAGTTCCGCCACCGGTATCCGCAGTACATGCTCCGCCACAAGGTGAAGTCCGGCATCACCGGGTGGGCCCAGGTCAACGGCTGGCGGGGGAACACGTCGATGGAAAAACGGATCGAGTACGACCTGTACTACATCGAGAACTGGTCCCTCGGCCTCGACTTCAAGATTATGTGGCTGACCGTCGTGCGGGGACTCGGCCTCGCCAAGCACACGCCCGCGTAGGCACGCCGCCATGTCCACTCCACGCGTCGTCATCACCGGGGCCGCGGGCTTCATCGGATCCCACCTGTCGGAGACCCTGCTTGATCGCGGCTACCGCGTCGTCGGGATCGACAACCTGCTGACGGGCGACCTGGCGAACATCGCGCACCTGGCGAACCGGGACTTCCTGTTCATCAAGCACGACGTCACGAACTACATCAACGTGGACGGGCCGGTGGACTTCGTCCTGCACTGGGCCAGCCCGGCCAGCCCCATCGACTACCTCGAACTGCCGATCCAGACGCTCAAGGTGGGCGCTCTCGGCACCCACAAGGCCCTGGGCCTGGCGAAGGCGAAGGGCGCCCGGTTCGTCATCGCCTCCACCTCCGAGGTGTACGGCGACCCGCTCGAGCATCCGCAGACCGAGAGCTACTGGGGCAACGTGAACCCCATCGGCCCGCGCGGCGTGTACGACGAGGCCAAGCGGTTCGCGGAGGCCATGACGACGGCGTATCACCGCTATCACGGCGTGGACACCAAGATCGTCCGCATCTTCAACACCTACGGCCCGCGGATGCGCATTCGCGACGGACGGGCCGTGCCGAACTTCATCGCCCAGGCGTTGCAGGGCGACGACATCACGGTGTACGGCGACGGCCGCCAGACCCGGAGCTTCTGCTACATTTCGGATCTCGTGGACGGCATCATCCGGCTCATGCTGTCGGACGTGAACGACCCGGTCAACATCGGCAACCCCCACGAGCTCACGATCGAGGACATTGCGCAGACGATCGTCCGGATGACCGGGTCGTCGAGCCGCATCGTGCACCAGGACCTGCCGGTGGATGACCCGAAGGTGCGCAAGCCCGATATCACCCGGGCGCGGACGCTCCTGGGCTGGGAACCGCGGGTCCCCCTGGAGGCCGGGCTGGCGCGGACGATCGACTACTTCAGGATGAAGCTGGCGGCTCGTTGATGATGCGCCGGGCGTGCACGACGTAGTGGATGCCCGAGACCAGGGTGATCACGAGACAAGCCCACACCGCCGCATCCACGAGGATGGACGGCCGCTGCAGGTAGTTGAAGAACATCACCACCACCACCGACACGATGTACGTGGCGGTGGCCAGCTTGCCGAACACCGATGGCCGGAACGTGCGCGGCCCGACGCCGAGGCTGACGATGGCCACGGTGACGACGATGACCACATCCCGGCTGATGACCAGGATGGTCAGCCAGACGGGAATCCGGTTCACCAGGCCAATCTGGGGCATCGACAGCACGATGAAGGTCGTGACGAGCAGCAGCTTGTCAGCCGCCGGATCGAGCCAGGCCCCGAGGCTCGTCCGCTGGTTGGCCCGCCGCGCGATGAGACCGTCGAGGCCGTCGGTGATCCCCGCCACGGCAAAGGTCACGAGGGCCCATCCGGCCTCGCCGTAAATCACCAGAATCACGAACAGCGGAATGAGCGCCATCCGGAACAGGGTGATCTGGTTGGCAAGCGTGAGTGTGCTCATGCGGTCACCGCGGCTGGCCTGGCCGCCTCTTGCGGGCCAGTTGCTCGAGTCTCCCGATGAGGTCGAGGGCCTCCGCGCCGGTTACGGGGCGGGATGCCCGGAACAGCCCCCCGGCGTCCAGGGGCATGACGCCCGCGGCAACGACGGCGGCAATGGCCGGGTAACTGAGATGATCCGGGGCCACGTCCGTGATGGGGGGGCGCGTCCGCTTCGCCTCGGTCGGCTGGAGGACCGCCAGCACCCGGCTGGCGACCTGCGCGAGGTCGCCGCGCCGTACGGCGGCGCGTGGCTGGAAGGTGTGGTTCGCGAACGTCTCCATCAGACCCGCCCGCGTCACGCCGAGGATCCACGTGGCCGCCCAATGTCCCCGCGCGTCGGTGACCACCACCGCACTGGCCCGCCGGGGGGCCGGCAGCAGGGGCTGAATGCGCACGCCAATCAGGGCCGCGAGGTCGCCGCGTGTGACCTGGCCCGCCGTCGCAATCGCCTGGTATTCGACGGGCAGCCTGGCGAGGGCCGCCCGCTCGCGCAGGCGCGTCAGCGCGGCCGCGGCCGCCTCTCCCGGTTCGAGGGTCGCCACCCGCTCGAGGGCCGCCACGGCCTCGTCGAATCGGCCCTGCTGCTCGTGCAGGCCGGCCAGGCCGCGCCACGCCTCCACGTCGTCCGGGTCGAGCGCCACGGCCTTCGTGAGGTGCGGGAGCGCGGCGTCGCCGAGGCCCGCTTCCAGTTCCACGAGGCCGAGATCGCGATACAGAAAGGCGCTCTCCGGCGAGCCGGTGATGGCAGCCTCGTAGGCCCGCCGCGCGTCGTCGTAGCGGCCTGCGGCGGTGGCGCGCGTGGCCGCGGACACCAGGTCGTTCAGGCGGCCGAAGCGCAGCACGTCGATCCGCCGTCCCAGGTCCGCGAGCGCCGGGTCGGCCGCCCGTGCCGCCTCGTAGCTGGCGATCGCCAGTTCGGGCTGGCCGCTCGCGGCCAGCGCATCGCCGCGGCCTGCGAGCGCCGGCGCGTAGCGAGGCTCCCGCTGCAGGACCCGGTCGAACCGCGCGACCGCGTCACGGTGCTTCGCCTCGGCCAGCAACGTGTACGCCAGGCCGGTTTCGGCCGGGAAGAACCCCGGCGCCTTCTGCAGGACGGTCGCGTACTCGCGCGAGGCCCACCGAAGATCGCCGCCCTGCAATGCGCGCCATGCCGCATCGTGGCGGGCCTTGAGCGCCTGATCGCCCAGCGTTCCCGGCACGACAGGATAGATGTACTCGGGGAACCGCGGTGGGCCGCTCACGACCGGCGGCGCGGTCTTCGGCGCGCACTGCGCCGCCGCGAGCGCCAGCCCGAGGACGAGGCCGCCCACCAGCCACCCGCGCGGCGTCCGCCTGCGAGCCCGCACGACCGTCACCGCTCCCTTCATCCGGTGGCCCCTGACCGCACCCGGGACGGCCGGGCCGAGGCGCCCATGGCCGCGGCCATCCGCCTTGGCAGATCGACGTCGACGTGCAGGCGGCGCCCCCGGGTGACCTGCGAGAGCACGCGCCCGTACCGGTAGAGGCGGCTGAGCACCTGTCGGCCGTCCTCGGTCCCGGCGTCGACCGCCACCTCGACGCGAATCGTGTCCATCGCCGTGCGTTCGAGGATGCGTGCGATCAACGCGTCGCGCCCGCTCCCCTCCCGGGCCGAGAGCACCAGGGCCTCGGGATGTCGCGCCCGCAGGTGCGCCGCCTCGTCCGGCTCCAGCAGGTCCGCCTTGTTGAAGATGTCGAGCCGCGGCACCTGTCCGGCCTCGACGTCGCCGAGGACCTCGTGCACGGCGGCGATGCGGCGGTCACGATCGGGGGCGGAGGCGTCGATGACGTGCACCAGCAGGTCCGCATCCGTCACTTCCTCGAGCGTGGCCCTGAACGCCGCCACCAGCGTGTGCGGCAGCCGGTCGATGAAGCCGACCGTGTCCGACAGCAGCAGCTCGCGCTGATCAGGCAGGGCCACGCGACGGACCAGGGGGTCCAGGGTGACAAACAGCGCATCGGAGGCGACGGCCTGTTCGCGCGTGAGCAGGTTGAACAGGGTGGTCTTGCCGGCGTTCGTGTATCCGACCAGCGCCACCGTCGGCACGTCCGACCGGCGGCGGCGATCGCGCAGCCGGCCTCGCCGCTGCCGGACCTCGTCGATGCTGGACGCGATGGTCGCAATGCGCTGGCGGATCCTCCGGCGATCCGTTTCCAGCTTGGTTTCGCCGGGCCCGCGCGTCCCGATCCCGCCCCCGAGCCGCGACAGCTCGACGCCGGAGCCCACCAGGCGCGGCAGCAGGTAGCGCAACTGCGCCAGCTCCACCTGCCACTTGCCCTCACGCGTGCGCGCCCGCCGCGCGAAGATGTCGAGAATCACCTGCGTCCGGTCGACCACGCGGCGCTGCACGAGCGTGGCGATGTGGCCCGCCTGCGCCGGCGACAGTTCGTGGTCGAACACGATCAGGTCGGCCTCGATTTCGTCGCAGGCCCGCGCCAGTTCCTCGAGCTTGCCGCGCCCGACGAACGTGGCCGGGTCCGGCCGGTCGCGTTCCTGGAGCGTGCGCAGCACCGCCGTGCCTCCAGCGGCCTCGACGAGGCCCTGGAGTTCGTCGAGCGATCGGTCCGCCGCCACGCGGCCGGTGCGCCCCGACACGAGGCCCACCAGCGCGGCGCGCTCGTGCAGGATTCTGGTCTCAGACGCCATCGGATCGGGTCACCGCTCGGATTCTAACACGCGGTCCCAGGCGATCGCGCCGGCGCGGACCAGGCGCGGACTCACCTGACGCACGTCCACGATGGTCGACGGCGGCCCGCCGGGGCAGGGGCCCGCGTCGATCAATCCATCCAGATCGTCGCCCAGCGCCGCGGCCACCGCCCGGGGCCCGGCTGACGGCGCGTCGCCCGACCGGTTGGCGCTGGTGGCCGTGACCGGGTGCCCCAGGGCCTCCGCCAGCCGCCTCGCCACCGCGTGCGCCGGCACGCGCACGGCCACCGAGTCGCCTCCGGCCAGCGCCAGCGGATCGAGGCCCGGCCACGCCGGCACCACCAAGGTCAAGGGGCCGGGCCAGAACCGCCGCGCAAGCCGCAGCCCGAGCGCCGGGAGTCCTCCGGCGCACGCCTCCACCTGCGTGAGGCCTGCCGCAATGAGCGGCAACGCCTGGTCGACCGGGCGCCCCTTGATGCGATACAGTTTGCGCACCGCGTCCTCACGACGCGGATCAACAGCCAGGCCGTAGAGCGTATCGGTGGGGAACGCCAGAACGGCCCCGGCCGCGAGAAGCCGGGCCGCTTCCTGCCACCAGGGCTCGTGCCCGTCTGGATCGACTCGGCAATGCCACATCACCCTGCTCCCGTGACGGTGACGACGTGACGACGAACACCCCGCAGACTGCCCCATCTTATCGCTGGCAGGCCGCCCTGCGGGGCCGGACCGCCGTCACCGCTCTGGCGGCCGCCATCGCCGCCGCGCTCGTCGTCTGGCTCGTGCCCGCCCCGTCCCACGGGTTCGAGCACGAACTGGCGCGGCTGCGCGTGGGCCTGCCGCTCTGGACCACCATCCCGTTTGCCGGGATGCTCCTCTCGATCGCGCTCTTTCCGCTGCTCGCGCCGGGCTTCTGGCACCACCACTACCCCAAGGTCTCGGTGGCGTGGGCCGTCGTCGTAGCCGGCCCGTGGCTGGTGGAATTCGGGTCGCTCGGGCTGTTCGTGCTGCTGGAAGTGCTGCTGCTCGATTACGTGCCCTTCCTGATCCTGCTGTGGGGGCTCTTCACCGTGTCCGGGGGCATCCTGCTCGACGCCCGGCTGGTTGCCACGCCACGCCTGAATGCCGGTTTCCTGCTGGCCGGCACCGTCCTGGCGTCCTTGATGGGGACCACGGGGGCTGCCATGCTGCTGGTGCGGCCCATGCTGCGCGCCAACGCCTGGCGCCGCCATCGGGCCCATGTCTTCGTGTTCTTCATCTTCCTCGTGGCCAACGCCGGCGGCATGCTCACGCCCCTGGGCGACCCGCCGCTCTTCCTGGGATTCCTCCACGGGGTGCCGTTCTTCTGGACGCTGCGCCTCCTGCCGATCTACCTCGTCGTCGTCGCGCTGCTGCTCGCCGTCTTCCTGTGGATCGACCACGCCTTCATGCGGCGCGAGCTCGACCTGCGGCCGTCGCACGAGCCGCCGCAGACCCGCGAGCGCGTGCGGATCGTCGGCAGCCACAACTTCCTGCTCCTGGTCGGGATTCTTGCCGCCGTCCTGCTCTCCGGCCTCTGGGACACGCCGTCGTTCGCGTGGTTCGGGATCCACTTCGCCTACAAGAACCTCGTGCGGGACCTGGCGATTGTCGCCATCGGCCTCGTGTCCCTCGCATCGACGCCGCAGAAGGCCCGCCTGGACAACGGGTTCTCCTGGGACGCCATGCGCGAGGTGGCCTACCTGTTCTTCGGCATCTTCGTGACGATCATCCCGGCCCTGGCGATCCTGCGGGCCGGCGTTGATGGCGCACTCGGCTGGCTCGTGGCCGATCTCCGGCAGCCGTGGCAGTACTTCTGGGTCTCCGGCCTGCTGTCGAGTTTCCTCGACAACGCGCCGACGTACCTCACGTTCATGACGCTGGCGATGGGCCAGCTCGGCATCCCGCCCGGGCAGGTGGGGGCCATGCTCGCCGGCACGACCGCGTCACCTGCGGGGACAGCGTTTGCCGGATACCTGGCCGCCGTGTCCGCGGGTGCGGTGTTGATGGGCGCAAACACCTACATCGGCAACGCGCCCAATTTCATGGTGCTGTCCATCGCGAAGGAACACGGCGTGAAGATGCCCAGCTTCTTCGCCTACATGGCGTGGTCTGCGCTCATCCTGCTGCCGATCTTCGCGCTGGTCACGTGGGTCTTCTTCTAGGAACCGACCGCATGTCCTGCGACCGGAGGAGGTGAACTCGTGGCCCGCGCCGTCCGCAAGAAACCCGCGCGTCCCCGCGCGCCGCTGCCCCGTCAGACGGGCGGTCCGCACCGCGACCAGTCGAAGGTCATCCCCCGCAAGGCCAAACACCGCGGGCGGGTGCGCAGAGACGGTCAGGACTGACGCCGGGACTGGCGGCGCACCAGGCCCCGCACCCCGGCGGCCAGGAGCGCCAGCAGCACGAGGTCGATCGCGAAGACCGGCCACAAGGCGCGCCGCGACAGCAGGCCCGCCACGACCGGGCTCAGCGCCAGGCCGGCCAGGTTGGCGCCGTTGAGAAACCCGAAGCCCTCACCGTGGAAGCCGGGCGGGATGCGCCGGCCGCCCTCCGTGTAGGCGGCCGTCATCGCCACGCCCGTGCCCATCCCGAAGATCGTCATCGTGGCCGCCATCCACCAGGCGCTGCCGCCCGCCAGGAAGGCCGCCAGGGCGGCGCCGCCGGCGCCCGCGGCTGCCGCGATGACGACGTCCGGGGGCCATCTGCGCAGGGCGAGATCGGCCAGGTTGTTGCCCAGGGCGGCGCCGACGGCTGCGGCCGAGAACAGCACGCCCGAGACCATGGCCACATGCCCCGGCGCCACGCCGCGACTCTCGGCCCACAGCGCCAGCACGGGCCCGAGGCTGCGATCGACGAACGTGAGCACGAAGATGCCGGCCATCATGGCGACGACGCCGGGCGCGGACAGGAACGTGCGCCGCGCGCCCTGCCGCGGTTCCGGCGCCGCACCGGCCTCGCGGCCCGCGCGCGGTTCCCGGTAGAGCCACGTGACGAGCACGAGCGCCACGACGTAGAACGCGCTGGTGACGAAGAACGCCTGGCGAACCCCGACGACGGCCGCGACAAGGCCGCCCAGCACCGGCCCCACGGCGGGACCAATCCGCTGAGCCGTCTGCACGAGGCCCAGCGCCCGGGCCAGGCGGTCGCGTGGCGCCGACTCGGCCGCCATGGCCATCGTCAATCCACCGTATCCCGCGAAGACGCCCTGCAGCGTGCGCAGCGCCAGGACGTGCCAGGCGCGTGTGGCCCACGCCATGGCCGCCATGATGATGACGAAGCTGAGCAACGAGCGCTGGACCAGGAGCTTGCGGCCGTAGCGGTCGGCGATCCGCCCCCACCAGGGCGACAGGGCCGCTGTGACCGCCGGCGTGACGCCCAGGCTGAGGCCGGCCCACAAGGCCGCCTCCCCGGTGTCCGTCACGCCCAGTTCGCGGATGTACAACGGGAGGAAGGGCATCACCACCGTGAACCCGGTGAAGCCCACGAAACTGGCGGCGGTCACCGCCGCCTGGTTTCGCCGCCACGAGACGGCCGCGGGGCCGTCCGCGTTAGAACCGGATCTTGACGTGCTCACCCGGGGACACGTGGATGCTGTCGATGAACCGGATCTGGTACGGGTTGGTCTGCATCACGATGGAACTGGTCCGCACGCCGTCACCGAAGAAACGTACGCCCCGCATCAGCGACCCGTCGGTGACGCCCGTGGCGGCGAAGATGATCCACTCGCCCGGCGCGAGGTCATGCGCCCGGTAGACCTTGCGGAAGTCGCGGATGCCCATCTGGCGGCACCGCTCCTCGTGCTCGGGCGTCTGGACCACGAGGCGCGCAAAGATCTCGCCGTTCAGGCAGCGCATGGCTGCGGCCGTCAGCACGCCTTCGGGCGCCCCGCCGATGCCCATCACGGCATGGACGCCGGTGCCGGCCACGGCGGCGGCGATGCCCGCCGACAGGTCACCGTCGCCGATGAGGCGGATGCGGGCGCCGGTCGCCCGGATCCGGGCGATGAGCTCCTCGTGCCGCGGCCGTTCGAGCACGATGATGACGAGGTCCTCGACATCGCGATCGAGCGCCCCGGCCATGCGGCGGAGGTTCTCCTCGACCGGCGCGTCGATGTCGACCACGTCCTTCGAGCTGGGTCCGACGACGAGCTTCTCCATGTACAGGTCCGGGGCGTGGAGCAGCCCCCCGCGCGGCGCCGCGGCGAGCACCGTAATCGAGTTCGGGGCGCCCACGGCGCACAGGTTCGTGCCCTCAAGCGGATCGACCGCGATATCCACCTCGGGGAACCACGCGCTGACCTGGTGGCCGTGCGGCGTCCGCGCCTGCGAGAGGCCGAGCTTCTCACCGATGTACAGCATCGGCGCCTCGTCGCGCTCGCCCTCGCCAATGACGATGGTGCCGTCGATGGGGACGGCGTCGAGCTCGCGCCGCATGGCCTCCACGGCCACGTGATCCGACTTCGGGCGGTCACCCTGGCCCATAGTGTGGGCGCTGGCGATGGCCGCCTGCTCGACTACGCGCAGGAACTCGAGCGACAGATCGTTGGTGTTCATCCCGTCCTCCGGCGCGGCGCGCCCTACTTCTTCCCGACTGGCGGCAGATCGCAGCGCGTCGGGCGATCCGTCCGGTACCCGAGGACGTAATCCGCCTGCATGAGCGTGTGGACTTCCCGGGTGCCCTCGTAGATCACCGCGCCCTTGCAGTTGCGGTAGAAGCGCCCCACGGGATAATCGTCCGAGTACCCGTTCGCCCCGTGCACCTGCACGGCGTTGCCGGCCGCCCGCTCGGAGGCCACCGTCGCATACCACTTGGCGAGCCCCGTCTCGCGGGTGTTGCGCCGCCCCTCGTTCTTGAGCCAGCCGGCGCGCATCCACAGCAGCCGCGACACCTGGTAGTCGGATTCCATCTCGGCGATCATCTGCTTCACGAGCTGGTGCTGGGCGATCTCTACGCCGAAGGTCCGTCGCTCCTTCGCGTAGGCGGCGCTGGCGTCCCGGCAGGCGCGGATGAGTCCCGTCGCGCCGGCGGCCACGGTGTAGCGGCCCTGGTCCAGGGCGAACATCGCAATCTTGAAACCCTCGCCGGGCCGGCCCAGGACGTTCGCCTCGGGCACTTCCACGTCGTCCATCTTGAAGTAACCCGTGTTGCCCGCCAGGATGCCCCACTTTTCCTTGATCGTGCCGCTGGAAAACCCCTTGAATCCGCGTTCGATCAGGAACGCCGTGATGCCCGACGGGTCGCGCTGCTTCTTCTTCTCGGCGTCCGACCACGCGAAGACGAGGAAGTGATCGGCGACGTCCGCCAGCGAGATCCACATCTTCTCGCCGTTGAGGACGTAGCGGTCACCCTTCTTCACCGCCACCGACTGAATGCCCCGCACGTCGCTGCCGGCCCCGGGCTCGGTGAGGCCGAAGGTGGCGACCTTCGTCCCCTGCGCCTGCGGCACGAGGTACCGCCGCTTCTGGTCTTCGGTGCCCCAGGCCAGCAGGGACAGGGAGTTCAGGCCGGCGTGCACCGACAGAATCACGCGCAGCGAGGTGTCGACGTACTCGAGTTCCTCGCTGGCGATGCCGAGCGCCAGGTAGTCCATCCCCGCGCCGCCGTACTCGACCGGAATCGAGACGCCGAGCAGGCCCAGCGCGGCCATCTGCGGCAGGATGTTCGGGTCGAAGGTGTGGCTCCGGTCGAGATCGCGGATCCGGGGCGCCACTTCACGCGCACCCCATTCGCGGACCGACTGTTCGAGGAGCAGGTGTTCGTCAGACAGATCGAAGTTCATGGCGTGGCTTTCCGCGAGTGCATGAGTCCTGGGACGGGATGGTGGGGGTCCATGGCCCCGCCCCCTCATGCTAGCACAGCGCTTCAACGCCACACTACGGTCACGGGCGTGCCGGCCCGCGCCGCGAAACGTTCGGCCGCGTTGCCGTCGCGCAGGGCCACCTCCAGATGATCGGTGCTGCCGAACAGCGCACACGGTTCGCCGCGGCCGACCATCGCATACGTCGAGACCGGCTCTCCCACCAGCTGTCCCGCCACGAAGACGAGGCCCTGGCGTCCTAGGGCCAGCCGCACCCAGTCAGCACGGCTCACGTTGCTGACCAGGTTGCCGAATCGGTCGACCCACGCCACCTCGCCGCGCAGTTCGTGCGTCCCGGCCACCGGCTCGTTGCGGTCGAGGCGGACGAAGTCCGCCATCGGCGGCCCCAGGTCGGCGATCGGCGTGCCCATCGCGAGCCAGCCGGCTGCCGGGCCGAACCGGTCACGCCCCTCGAATGTCGCGCTGATGGCCGGACGGGCCAGGCGCCGGTTCTCCACCGCCACCAGTGTGTCGATCGGGGCGGCCTCGATCGCCCAGGACAGGACGCCGTTGTCGGGACCGAGGAAGAGGAACCCGCCGGCGCTGGCGGCAATGGCCCGCCGGTCCGTGCCCACGCCCGGGTCCACCACCGCCACGAAGATGGTGCCCGCCGGGAAGTACGGGACCGCCGCCGCCAGGTGGCGCGCCCCGCCGGCCACGTCCTGCGGAGGGACGTCATGCGTGATATCGACGAGCGAGGCCTCGCGGCAGACCGACAGGATGGCGCCCTTCATGGCGCCCACGTAGTGGTCGGTGCTGCCGAAATCGGACAGCAGGGCGACGATGGGCCGTGCCACGCAACCTCCCCGGGTGCCGGCTATGAGGCGGCAGGCCGGCGCAGCAGCACCTCCCGCTGTCCGTGGGCCAGGAGGTACGTTTCGTCGACCTTCAATGGCGCCCACAGGCGGGCGATGTCACGACTCGACCACACGCCCTGCTGCAGCAACCCGCCGGGACAGGGCCGGTACTCCAGCTGATCGGAGCCCAGGGCCACGAAGCGGGTGAACTCCGGCGACTCGTACCGGACCGTCGAGAACAACGCGAGCGCGTATCCGCCCGGCTTCAGCACGCGCCCCACCTCTCCGGTCAGGACGCGGGCCTCGTCGCCCGTCAGGTAGTCGCACAGGTCCCAGCACAGGACGCCGTCCACGCTGCCGGGGTCCGCCGCGATCCCCTGTCGGACGGCCGTCGCCAGCCCGTCAGGCAGCGACCGGTCCGCGTCAGTGATCCGGGTATAGAGGTCCTGGACGAGCAGGCGGCACGACAGTTCGCGGCCCAGGAACTCCACATTGGCCCCGCTGACCAGACCGAGATCCAGCAGGACGGGCGCCTCGCGGATCCGCAGCGCGTCGAGGAACCGCGGGAGGGCACGCGAGGTGCGAACACCGGGAGTCCGGGCCTTGCGCACCGGGGACCACAGGGGATCGCCACGGCGGACGGGCCACGACACGCCGAAGCGGGCCAGCCAGTCCCCGAGCGAACCGTCGTGCTCGTGGTCGGCCACGCGTCACGCTCCCGGTCAGACGCCGAGGCGCGGCGGCACGGGGGGCGGGGCGGCGGCGGCCGGAGTGGGTCGGACCTCC
This sequence comes from uncultured Vicinamibacterales bacterium, assembly GCA_964396055.1. Taxonomy (GTDB): domain Bacteria; phylum Acidobacteriota; class Vicinamibacteria; order Vicinamibacterales; family JAKQTR01; genus CAYJPV01. Next base: position 86,647 of record CAYNDV010000001.1, read on the forward strand.
CCTGCCTTCGGCGGCTGCCCCTTGCGCTGCATGTCGATGCTGCCCCGGAAGTGGGCCCCCTCGGCGATGGCCACGCGCGGCGCGACGATGTCGCCGTCCACCGCGCCATTCTCCCGGATCTCCACCTTCTCGGCCGCGTTGATGTTGCCGGTCAACTCGCCGAGCACGACGACCGCCTTGGCGAAGACCTGTGCCTTGATCCGTCCGTTGCTCCCGATGGTCAGGGTATGCTCGCGCAACTCAATCTTGCCCTCAACGTGGCCGTCGATCACCAGGTCTTCGGAACCGTCGAGTTCACCCTTGATGACCACCGAGCGTCCGATATGCGCCCGCTCCGCCTGCGGGCCGCCGTCGCCGACACTGCTCTCCGCCATCATGTTCCGACCTCGTTCAGGCGGCGCCGCGTCGCGATGCCCGCCCCCCGCAAGCTGTTGTGCTGGCGGCGCCGGCGTCACTGCCGTCCCCGCGGCGCCAGTATAAGGAAGGCCTCTCGGCGTTGTCCAGTGGGGCCGAGCCCGCGTTGCCGGGGCCGCGGGCCGATGGTATCGTGAGGTCATCGTGCGTATCTATCTGGACTACAACGCGTCGGCCCCGCTCCACCCCGCGGCCGCGGACACGATGGTCCGCGTCCTGCGCGACGGGCCCGGCAACGCGTCGAGCGTCCATCGCGACGGACAGCGCGTCCGGGCCCTGCTCGACGATGCGCGCGACCGGGTGGCGGCCCTTGTCGGCGGCGAGCCTGGCGAGATCGTTTTCACCTCCGGCGGCACCGAAGCGGACAACCTGGCGATTCGGGGCGCCGCCGCGGCCGGGCGGGCGTCGGGCCGCGACCACATCGTCATCTCCGCCATCGAGCACGAGGCCGTGCTGGTCACGGCCCGCGCGCTCGCGCTGGACGGATGGCGGCTGACGATCGTGCCTCCCGGGCACGACGGCATCGTCGAACCGGGCCGGCTGGCGGACGCGATCGACGACCGGACCGCGGTCGTGTCGCTCATGCTCGCCAACAACGAAACCGGCCTTATCCAGCCTGTGGCGGCCTGCGCCGCGGCCGCGCGTGACCGCGGCGCGCTCGTGCACACCGACGCCGTCCAGGCCGCCGGCAAGATCCCCCTCGACGCGCCGGCGCTCGGCGTCGACCTCCTGGCGATCACCGCACACAAGTTCGGGGGGCCGGTCGGCGCCGGCGCGCTCTGGGTCCGCCGCGGCGTGACGTTGCGCCAGCAGATGACGGGCGGGCGCCAGGAACGCGGCCGCCGCGCCGGTACCGAGAATGCCGCCGCCATCGCCGCCATGGGCGCGGCGGCGGTCGAAGCCGCCGCTTTCGCCCGCGACGGCGCCGCGCAGCTCGCCGGACGGCGCGACCGGTTCGAGGGCGCCCTGCTCGGTACGGTGCCCGCGTCGCACCGCAACGGCGCGTCCGCGCCGCGGGTGTGCAACACCACCAACCTCTCGTTCGACGGCGTCGAGGGCGAGTCGCTCGTCATCGCGCTCGATCTCGACGGGATCGCGATCTCCACCGGATCCGCCTGTTCGTCGGGCACCCTGGAGCCCTCGCACGTGCTGCGGGCCATGGCGATCCCCGAGGCGCGGGTCCAGGGGGCGGTCCGCTTCAGCCTCGGGCCGTCCACCACTGACGCGGAACTCGACACGGTCCTCGCGCGCGCCCGCGCCGCCGTCGAGCGCCTCCGGCGCCTCTCCGGCGGCCGCGGTCAGGGACGAGCGTGATGGGCGCGACGCGGGAGCGGGTGGTCGTGGCGATGTCAGGCGGTGTCGATTCGTCCGTGGCGGCTGCGCTGCTGGTCGAGGCCGGCTTCGACGTGATCGGGCTGTCGATGCAGCTCTACGACCAGCAACAGGGCGAACGGCGCTTCGGGACCTGCTGCACGATCGCCGACCTCCACGACGCGCGGCGGGTGGCGGCGCAGCTCGGCATCCCCCACTACGTGGTCAATCTCGAGCGGCGCTTCACCGAGATTGTCGTGGCCGACTTCGTCGCCGAGTACGCCGCCGGCCGCACGCCCATCCCGTGCGCGCACTGCAACACCGATCTGAAGTTCGACGCGCTGCTCGATCGTGCCGCGGGGCTGGGCGCCGGCGTCGTGGCCACGGGCCACTATGCGCGAGTCCGGCAGGACGCCGAGGGCCGCTGGCACCTCTTCAGGGGCGCCGACCCAGGCAAGGACCAGGCGTACTTCCTGTTCGGCCTGACACAGGCGCAACTGGCCCGTGCGCGCTTCCCCGTCGGCCACCTCACCAAGGCGGACGTCAGGCGGATGGCCGGGCAGCGGGGCTTGACCGTGGCCGACAAGCCGGACAGCCAGGAGATCTGCTTCGTGCCGGACGGCGACTACGCCGCCGTCGTGGACCGCCACCTGCCGGCGGACCGCTCCGGCCTCATCGTCGACACGGACGGCCGGGTGTCGGGCCGCCACGACGGGACGCACCGCTTCACTATCGGGCAGCGCAAGGGATTGCCGGCAGGTGGCCGCGAGCCGGTGTTCGTGGTCAGCATCGATGCCGCCAGCCGGGTGGTCACCGTCGGACCCCGCTCGTGCCTGCAGCGCACGACCTGCGAGGCTTCACGGGTGAACTGGATCGTCGGCGGTCCGCCAGACGGCCCGCGGCGGATCGCCGCGCAGATCCGTCACCGCCACCGCCCCGCGCCCGCCACCGTGCAGCCGCTCGAGCCGGGCCGGGCGCGCGTCGTGTTCGACGCGGCGCAGGAAGCCATCACCCCGGGACAGGCCGTGGTCTTCTACCAGGACGACGAGGTCATGGGCGGCGGGTGGATCGATTAGTGGCCTGACGCCTCGAGGTAGCGCTCGGCATCGATCGCGGCCATGCACCCCGATCCTGCGGCGGTGATGGCCTGGCGGTAGACGTGATCCTGCACGTCGCCGCAGGCGAACACGCCTGGCACGTTGGTCCTGGTTCCGTCACGCGTCACCAGATACCCGTTGGCGTCCATCTCGAGTTGCCCGGCGAACAGGGCCGTGTTCGGCGAGTGGCCGATGGCCACGAACACGCCTTCGACAGGCACGGTGGTCACGGCGCCGGTCTTCGTGTTCTCCAGCACGATCCCCGACACCTCGCCCCGCGACGCGTCGACGACGTCCTTCACGATGCTGTTCCAGGCCACCTCGATCTTCGGGTTCGAGAGCGCCTTGTCCTGCATGATCTTCGACGCCCGGAACGCGTCGCGCCGGTGCACCAGCGTCACCTTCGAGGCAAAGCGCGTGAGGAAGATGGCTTCCTCCAGCGCGGTGTCCCCGCCGCCGACGACGGCGATGGGCTTGCCCTTGAAGAAGAAGCCGTCGCAGGTGGCGCAGGTGGACACGCCGCGCCCCATCAGGGCGCGCTCGGCCGGCAGGCCCAGCAGCTTGGCCGACGCCCCCGTCGCCACAATCACGGCGTGCGCCGTATAGAGGGTGCCGCCGGCCTCGACCCGGAACGGCCGCGACGACAGATCCACGCGGCTGACGTCGCCCTGGACAATCTCGGTGCCGAACCGCTCCGCCTGTGCCCGCATCTCGGCCATCAGGTCCGGCCCCATGATGCCGTCGCGGAACCCGGGGAAGTTCTCGACGGTCGTCGTCGTCATCAGCTGTCCGCCGGACTGCAGCCCCTCGATGACCAGGGGGTTCAGGCTGGCGCGGGCCGTGTAGACGGCGGCCGTCAGGCCCGCCGGGCCCGAGCCGATGATGATCACATTGCGCGCGGTATCCACGTGATTGCTCCGCATCTGGGGCGCGACGCGCCGGGACCGCCTGGCGCGGACGCGCCACCGGCACTAGGCGTGGCTGCTCACCATCTGCTTGAGCTCGTCCTTGCTGACGAGCCCCACCACCTGGTCGACCACCTTCCCGCCCTTGAACAGGATGAGCGTCGGGATGCCGCGCACGCCGAACCGGCTCGGCGTGGCTGGGTTCTCGTCGACGTTCACCTTGGCCACCAGCACCTTGCCATCCAGTTCGGTGGCGATGGCGTCCACGGCCGGCGCCAGTCGGCGGCACGGCGCGCACCATTCGGCCCAGAAGTCCACCAGCACGGGCACGGACGCGTTCTGGATGGTGGTGTCGAAGTTGCCGTCGGTCAGATTCTGCACCTTGTCGGAAGCCATAGAAACCTCGTCTGGAGTTGCGGTTGTGTCACGGGCGCCCGGCGCCCCTGTCCCTTGAGTGATTCACGGGGGGGCGGTCCGGTTTCAACCCGCTGGCGCCGCCTCCGCCCGGTCGCGCCGGGCCCTCGTAAACGCTTGGACGTAATCGCGGGCCGACGCGTCCCACGAGAAATCGCGCCGCATGCCCCGTTGCTGAATCAGCCGCCAGGCCTCCGGCCGCCCGTACCAGTCCAGCGCGTAGCGCAGGGTCGCCACGAACGCCTCGGCCGTATAGGCCTCGAACTTGAACCCCGTCCCCACGCCGGTGGCATGGTCGACCTGCTCCACCGTGTCGTCCAGGCCGCCGGTGGCCCGCACCACCGGCACGGTGCCGTACCGCTGGCTGTACATCTGATTGAGCCCGCACGGCTCGAACCGCGAGGGCATCATGAACAGGTCGGAGCCCGCTTCGATCAGGTGCGCCAGTCCCTCGTCGAAGCCCACCAGCGCACCCACGCGGTCGCGGTAGCGATGCGCCAGGGCCAGCCACATATCCTGGTACTTCCGCTCGCCGGTGCCCAGTACGACGAAGATCGCGCCCAACTGCATGAGATCCGAGGCCGCCGCCTCGATGAGATCCAGCCCCTTCTGATCGACCATCCGCGACACCATCCCGATGACGGGCCGCCGCAGCGCGTCGCCCGCGAGCAGCCCGAAGCGCTCGAGCAGCGCCCGCTTGCTGGCCGCCTTGCCGCCAAGGTCATCGGCCGAGTACGGCGCCGGTAGGTGCGGATCGCGCAGGGGGTCCCACACGTCGGTGTCGATGCCGTTCGGAATCCCGACGAGGCGGTCCGACCGCCGTCGCGTCACACCCTCGAACCCGAAGCCCTGCTCCGCCGTCTGGATTTCGAGCGCGTAGCGCCGGCTGACCGTCGTGACGAGGTCCGAAAACATGATTCCGGACTTGAGGAAGCTGACCTGGCCCCAGAACTCCAGGCCGTCCCCGGAGAACGTGTTCCAGCCCAGCCCCAGGCCCGGCACCGACTCCCGGCCGAACAGCCCCTGGTAGGCCAGGTTGTGGATGGTGAACACCGACGCCACCGGTGACCAGCCGGGCCTGGAGTCGAATCGGTGGCGCAGGTAGGCCGCGGCGAGGCCGGCCTGCCAGTCGTGGGCGTGCACAACGTGCGGTACCTCGCCGGGGCGATCGGCGCCCTGCAGCGCGGCCCAGGCCAGCAGGCCGAATCGCCGATCGTTGTCGGCGTAGTCCGCGGCGCCCACGCCGTAGATTCCCTCGCGCCCGAAGTACTCCGGACACTCGACGAACCGGAACCGTGGCCCGCCCGGAATGTCGTGGTCCAGCAGGCGGTACGCCGGCGCGCCGGGCCAGGGCGGCTGCACGGGCGCGTCGGCCGGTTTCCCGTCCGGGCTGCCGTGATATCGCGGCAGAACCACCGTTACCCGGTGGCCCAGGCGGGCCAGGGCTGCGGGGAGGGCCCCACCGACGTCGCCCAGGCCGCCGGTCTTCGAGAACGGCACGGCCTCCGACACGATCATCAGTACGTTGAGCGCGTCCACGGCCATCCAGTCTAGCCGTACCGCTGCGGGCGGCAACAAAAAACCTCGCGGCGGCGTGAGCTGCAGGTAGACTATCGCGAACCAGGTGCCAGAGCTTCCCTCTGCGTGACAGGTGCCACACGTGACTGTGCCCGCTCACCCGCCGCACGAACGCCGGGACCCCCCGGAGATTGCCGCGCTCCGGCGCGTCAAGGCCGCCCAGCCCGAACTGGCCGCCGCCGTCGACATGCAGGTCGAACTGGTGACGCTGCAGCGGCGTCTCCAGCAGCGTTTGTCGACGCCCTGGGTCCCGGTGGACACCGACGAGGTGGCCATCCGCCTGCGCGCCGGCAGCCCGATCCTCCGATTCGCCGACGTCAGCTTCGACTGGACAGAGGTGCGCCTGCTCTTCCGGCAGATGGCGGACGTGCTGCTGCGCTACGACACGCTCGACTCCGGCGATTACGCGGCGCTGATGGCGCTCGTCCGCGCCAGCCATCCGGACGCGGACGATGTCGGAGGCTGGTTCACCGCCCGGGCCGGTCGCGCCGCGGGCGCCCCGGACTGGGCATCCCCGCACGGCGACGCCTTCGCCCAGGT
>CAYNDV010000001.1:93005-102516 GCA_964396055.1 uncultured Vicinamibacterales bacterium
TGGCGCGTTTCCCAGAAGCGGCCGTTGTTGGACCGTGCGCCCAGCACGACCACCGCGTAGGTCTGGTTCACCTGCGGCAGCCGCAGCAGGGTCGCCAGGCAGTGGCCCGCCTTCGAGATGAAGCCCGTCTTGCCGCCTCTGACGTCCAGGTCGGCGGTCCGCACCAACTGGTTCGTGTTGTGGACGGTGACGGTGCGGCGGCTCGTCCGGCACGTGTAGTCCGACGTGCGCATGATGACCGAGAGGCGTTCGTCTTCGGCGGCGTAGGCAATCAGTCGGGCCAGGTCGTAGGCCGACGAGATGTTGCGGGCATCGAGGCCGGAGGGGTCGGCGAACCGGGTGCTCGTGAGCCCGAGCTCGGCCGCCTTCTGGTTCATGCGGGTGACGAACCCCTCGGTTCCGTAGGCAGAGGCGCGCGCCAGCGTCCGCGCCGCGACATTGTCGGATGCCACCAGCGCCAGGTGCAGCACGTCCTGGAGCCGAATCCGTTCGTTCGCGCGCAGAAATGTCGTCGACGCGCCTCGCACGTCGGTGCGGGCCACCGTGACCTCGCGGCTCAGGTCGGGTTCGTCCTCGAGGAAGCAGAGCGCCGTCATCACCTTGGTGATGGAGGCGATCGAGCGCTGGCCGTAGCCACCGGTCTCCCAGATCACCTGCCCGGTGGCGGGGTTATAGATGATCGCGGCCTCGGCCCGCACATCCGGCACCAGGTCGCCGTGTTCGTCGATGCGGAAGCGCGGCACTTTGGCCGCCGCGAGATCGCGCGCCTGGGCCGCGGCCCGTGCCCGCGCCAGCCGGGCTCGCCTGGCCGCCGCCGAGGACGCCGAGTAACTCGACTTCGACTTGGTGCCGGCAGACGCTGACGCCTTGGCAGGGGCCTTCCCGGACGAGGTGGTGACCGTCCGGGGCGCCGGACTGCTCTTCTGCGTCTTCTGGGTGGGGCGGGTCGCCGTCGCGGCTGATGCCGCCGGCGCCAGGAGTGCCGACATGGCCAGGCACACGACGACCCGAATGGCGCGGCGGAGTGAATGTCCGGGTCGGGTCATTCGTTGGGCGGTACCTGACACGTTGGCGTCGGATTTTACCAGAATCACGTTGTTCCGCAAGCACTTAATGCGGCACCGCCGCTGTTGACCCGCGGCCGGTGACACGCCACCCTGATCCACGGTATCGGCAGCGAGACATCAACGCTTCAGTCGTCGTACGGATCGGGACCGAGTTCGGCGGGTAACAGACAGCCATCGTCGCGTTCGGCAAACGCCGCCGCGATGGCCTCGCGCCACGCGTCTGCCTCGAATCCCACAACGGCCTGGTAACCGACCGAGAGGACCGGCACGTCGGGGCGCCCCACAATGAACAATAGATCGGGCAACGCCGTGGCATCGGTGTGCAGCTCACGTTCGACGAAGCGATGCCCCTCGGCGCGCAGGAAGGCGCGCCCGGCCTCGCAGAACGGGCAATCCCGGAGTGAATACAGTGTAATTCTTCGCAGGTCGGCCACGGTCTGGGGCCCCTGGTGGAAACTATCGGGCGGCGGATGTCGTCTGTCAAGTGAGAGCGCCAGCGGGCGCCGAGCCGGACCAGTCGACGAACTCCCGGCGCCGGCGATCCAAACGGTTGGTATTGAAAATTCAACGTCCAGAACCCGACACAGCCCTGTCACCTTTCCGGACATGGCATGCGGAAGGCCCCGCCTCAAGAACGGGCTGAAACAGCCGATAAACACCGCAGGACGCGGGTTGGTCGCGTCGGCCGGTCCGCACAATTCTTGAGGCGCGGAATTTGCAAGTGATGGCACGGCAGGAGAAGGTTATGAGCCTCGTTCGTCTGCTCGGCTTCACCACGCTCAGCTGCGGCTGCGTCGTCGGCCGTTACCGTGAGCTTGCGACCAACCGGGAAGTGTCGTACGTCGAAGAGAAGGGCCAGTCGTGTGACGCCCACGCGCATCGCCGCAATCACACGCTGCCGGCCGCGCGCACCCCGCAATACGCCACGCTGGCCGCTCGGGCGTCCTGAGCCCTGGTTGCTCCCTCAGCCGCACCGTGCCTCAGGGGACGGCGCGGCGAGGTGTTGCCCCGCCGCTCTCCCTGCCGTGACGGTCGTCCCCGCCCTGATGTGATCCGCCGCCCGTCAAGCGCCGCCGGGGCTAGCGCCCGCCGGGCCGCTTGATGGCGTAGGACTTTCGAGACCAGACGTCCAGGTCCTTGCGTTGCACCTTCACGTCCACCTGCCGGACCCGCTTCAGCGGATCCGGGTTGCTCGAGTAATAGCCCAGCATGTAGTAGTCGCTGGTTTCGGCATCGATCCGCTTGAGCGCCTTCTCGAAGTCGTTCTGGTTCACGACCGCGATTCCGCCGGTCTGCTCCGCCAGCACGCGCAGGCTGTTGATCGAGTTGGACAGGTATTCCTGGAACTCCACCGGATCGACCTGCTCGTCGAGGTCGGGCATGCCGATCAAGCCGCGCGGATCGATCGTGTAGATGCTGGTGTTGGCGCGATTGGCGGCCCGCGTCAGCTCGGCCAGTTCCCGGGCCAGGTCCGCGTCGGCGAACTGCGAACCCTGGCGGCGCGTGGGATCGTTCGGGTCGACGCCCTCCTGCTGGTTCTCCGCGCCGGCCTGCTCGCGATTCAGGAAGACCTGGTCCGCCGTGCCCATCCGCGATTTCTCGAACGGGTTGAAGTCGTAGCCGTTGCTCACGTACACGATGGCCTTGCGGCGATTGGTGACCTTCTCGAGCTGGGCGAGCAGGTCGGCCGCCGTCGAGAAAGCGACATGGGCGCGGTAGCGCACCTCGGTCGGACCCTCCTGCCCTTCCGGCCCCTGGATGATCTCAGACGGCTTGAGGCCGCCGCCCATGATCTTCTTCACGGCCTCGTCGACGCGCTTCAGGTCGTAAGTCAGGTCGATGGCGATCGAGGACGTGCCCGTGGAGACGATGCCGAACATGTCGCCCTGGTGCAGCAGCGTCCCCTTGATGCGCTTGACGAGATCGCGCACCCGGGGCGTGTTCTTGAAGTCCAGGTGCAGGTCGTCGATGAACAGGATGAAGATGCGCCCGGCCGCGTCGTTGGTCGGCCGCGGCGGCGGCAGGATGATGCCCTCGGGCGGCGGCGGAGGCGGCGGCAACTGGAGGTTGTAGGCGCGCCCGCCGTGGACGAGCACCATCGAGGCGATGTCCTGCCGGACGCCGTCCTCAAAAACCTCGAACTCCTCCTTCTTCAGGTCGGCGATGAACTGGCCCTTCCCGTCACGGACGATGACGTCGGTCGTGACCAGGTCGACGGCCAGGCGGAACGTGGGTTGCTGCGCCGCCTGCGCGGGCGGCGCCGCCTGGGGCGGGCCGCCCTGGGCGGCGACGGCCGCGACCGCGCAGCACCACGTCAGCAACACCGACCACGGACGAACGCGCGCTCGTTTCATAGACCTCTCTCGCCAGACACACCTATTCTAGCGCAGCTTGATCATTGAGACGTCGAAACCCGCTGGCTGGACGGGACGACGGCGGACCTGTCGGTCAGTGCCGGCGAGATTTCGCCGCAGGCCGGCTTCCGGATGCCGCCCCGGCGGCCTTCCTGGCGGCCGGTTTCGCGGCTCTGGCTGGGGGCTTCTTCCTCGGCGTCGGCTTCCGGGCCGGGGCCTTCCTGGTCTGTGCCCGCCTGGCTGCCCGCTCCACCCGTTCAGCCTCGCGCTGCTCGGCCGCCGCCGCATTGGCCGCCGCCCGGGCCGCGGCGAGCTTCGCCTCGATCGGGGCCTTGAAGACCTGCGTGAACCGCAACTGGTCCCCGACGGCGTGGTAGGTCCAGATCTCGGTGGCGCCGATGCGATTGTCGAGGACGAGCCGGCGGGCCGACTCGACCGACGCGGCGGGCACGTAGACGGCGAACTCCACCGGCAACCGGCCGAAGACGGCCCACTGCGCGATGGCCTCCAGGTTGTTGACCGATTCCTGGGTTTCCACCTCGATGATGCCCGCCAGCTTCCGGCTGCGTCCGGTCGGCATCAGGATCAGGTCCGGGTACAGGGCCTCAGCCCCCTCGCCAAGCCCTTGATTCTGTTCGGCTCCGGGGTTGATCGCCACCACGAACCGCCGCTTGTAGCGGGCCTGCAGCAGCCGGATGATCCGGTCGTGCTCGAGCTGTTCGCGGACCGGTCGCACCAGTATCGGACTCACAAGCTTCCCCCTGCGCGGTGGTCAGGTGACGGCCGTGAGTCTAGCACGAAAACCCCCGTCATTCTCAGGTGTATCGCGCCGGATCGTGCAAGGGTGTGCAACCGCGCGACGCAGTCTGCAGCCGAGAGCCTCCCGGTCCGATACAGGGTCTCGAACGGGCCCCGGCGGGACGGACCTGCCGGAGGCGCCGGGCTCGAGGCGAGGACAACATGGCCCAGGCTGCGGTTCGGACGTCGACGGCGCGCATGGTACCGGCTCCCACCATTCTGCTCGTGGAGGATCAGGAGCGCACGGCCCGGGGCATCGAGGAACTGCTGGAACTCGAGGGCTTCAAGGTGACCCTGGCCAAGGACGGTCCCACGGGGATCGCGGCGGCGGCCGAGACGCCGGTGGATGCCATCGTCCTGGACCTGATGTTGCCCGGCATGAGCGGGTTCGACGTCTGCCGGCGCCTGCGCCACGACGATCGTACCAGCCATGTGCCCATCGTGATGCTGACCGGCCTGAGCGATACGCCGTCCAAGCTCCAGAGCTTCGACCTGGGCGCCGACGACTACCTGGTCAAGCCCGTGCCCGCCCGGGAACTCGCCGCACGGTTGCGCAAGCTCATCGCGGGCCGCGTGGAGCACGCCCACCGGGTGCACACGCAGCGCGTGCAGGCCATCGGCGAGATCGCGGCCGCTGTCGCCCATGAAGTCAACAACCCGCTGACGGCGGCCATCGGCACGCTCGACCTGGTGCTGCTCCGCCAGGACCTGCCCCGGGACGCCCGCGGCGAACTGACGGCGGCCCGCCGCGAGATGTGGCGGATTGCCTCGGTGCTCGCCCAGCTCACCGACGTGCGCGACCGGACCGTCCCCTACGTCGGCCCTGATAGAATGGTGGCGCTGAACCCCGGCGGCCACGCGTAGCCCCGCTCCACCGTACGCGCGCGTCCTCGGGCGACCGACTTCCCGAGGTGCTTATGCCGCGTTGTACGTCTGCGATCCTGTTCCTGCTCATCCTTGCCGCCTGCACCTCGGTGCCGGAGGTGTCCGCCCAGACGCCGGCGAGGCCCGTGCCCGCCGCGAAAGTCGCCGGGGTGCCGGCCCAGGCGGCGTCGGTGCTGGCCCGCATCAAGGCCGCCGACACCGACCTGCTGGCCGTGTCCGAAGAGGACGGCCGCTTTCTCCGGATGCTCGTCGTGGCTTCCGGCGCAAAACGTGTACTCGAGATTGGCGGCGCCAACGGCTACAGCGCCATCTGGATCGGCCTCGGTTTGCGCGACACGGGCGGCACGCTGATCACCATCGAGTACGACCCGGTGCGCGCGCGCGATGCCGAAGCCAACATCCGCGCGGCGGGCCTGTCGGACATCGTCCGGGTCGTCCCCGGGGACGCGTTCAAGGCGATTCCCGGCCTGTCCGGCACGTTCGACTACGTCTTCCTCGACGCCTGGAAGCGTGACTACCAGCGGTTCTTCGACCTGGTCTTCCCGCGCCTCGACAAGGGCGGCCTGTTCGTGGCACACAACGTCGTGAACAAGGCCAGCGAGATGGCCGACTTCCTGGGCACGGTGCGCACCCACCCCGGCCTCGTGTCGTCGATTGTCTCCCCGTCTGGCGAGGGGGTGTCGGTCTCCGTGAAGCGCTGAGGCCCTTGCGGGCCTGGCGGCGGCAAGGCGTGGCGCTGGCCGCCGGCGAGCGGGATTCCGTGCCCCCCGCCGCCGGGAAGTGGAGTTAACACACCGGCAACACGGCCGGCGTGCCCGGCGCGGGATGCCGGTGATATACTGGGCCGGTTTGAGCGTTGGCTACATACCCACCTTAGGAGTGACTTCAATGAAGAGCTTGTCGTCGGGCAGTGTCCTGACCCGAATTGGCGCGCTCGCCCTCGTCGCGATGTGCGCCCTGCTCTGGGCCGCGGGCGATGTGCGGGCCCAGGGCGTCACCACCAGTGCTATCTCGGGCATCGTGAAGGACGCCCAGGGCCTGGCGGTTCCTGGCGCGACGGTGACTGCTGTCCACGAGCCTTCGGGAACGACCTATGAGGCGTTCACGCAGGAAGACGGGCGGTTCTCGATTCCCGGCATGCGCGTCGGCGGTCCGTACACGGTGACGGCGAACCTGGCCGGCTTCCAGCCGCAGACCGCGAAGAACGTCTTCCTCAGCCTCGGCGTGGCCGCCGACGTCGCCCTCGTGCTGGGCAACGTCGCGTTGACCGAGGAGGTCACGGTCACCGGCAAGGCCGACCCGATTTTCAGTTCGAACCGCACGGGCGCCGCGACGTCGATCACGCGCGAGAACATCGCAACGCTGCCCACGGTGACCAATCGCCTCGAGTCGTTCGTGCGTCTGACCCCGCAGGCCGGCGCGAACCTGTCGTTCGGCGGCGCGGACAACCGCCTCAACAACATCACGGTCGACGGCTCGTCGTTCAACAACTCGTTCGGCCTCGGCGGCGCGCCCGGCGACCGCACGGGCGTGGCGCCGATCTCCCTGGAAGCCATCGAGCAGGTGCAGGTGAACATCGCGCCGTTCGACGTGCGGCAGGGCGGGTTCGTCGGCGCCGGCGTCAACAGCGTCACGCGCAGCGGCTCGAACAAGTTCGCGGGCGCGGCCTTCTACCAGTTCCGCGACGAGGGCCTGGTCGGGACCAAGGCCGGCGACTTCACCTACAACCCCGGCACGTTCGACTTCAAGAACTACGGCGGCTGGGCGGCGGGCCCGATCGTGAAGAACAAGTTGTTCTTCTTCGCCAGCATCGAGGACGAAACGCTGAAGCAGCCGGGCACGACCTTCGTGGCCAACCCGGGCGGCGCGGCCGTGGGCGGCAACATGACCCGCGTGCTGGCCTCGGATCTCAACCAGCTCAGTTCGTTCCTCAACCAGAACTTCAAGTACCAGACCGGCCCGTACGAAGGGTACAGCTTCGAGACGCCGGCCACCCGGTACCTGTTCAAGGTCGACTACAACATCAACCAGCGCAACAAGCTGAGCCTGCGCTACAACCAGCTCGACTCGTTCACCGACGTGCTGGTGTCGAACTCCTCGTCGCTGGGCATCGGCAACCGCCGCACGAGCACCACGGGCCTCACGTTCCAGAACTCGAACTACAAGATCCTCGAGAACATCCGGTCGTTCATCGGCGAGTGGAACGCGACCTACGGGACGAACAAAGCGAACCAGTTCATCGCCGGCTACACCTACCAGGACGAAAGCCGCGACGTGCCCGAGGGCGCCACGTTCTTCCCGTTCGTGGACGTGGCCGAGGCCGGGTCGGTCTACACGGCGTTCGGGTACGAGCTGTTCACGCCGAACAACGAACTGCGGTACAAGACGTTCCAGGTGCAGGACAACTTCTCCTGGTTCCTGAACAAGCACGCGCTTACCTTCGGCGCCAGCGTCGAGCGGTACGAGTCCGAGAACGTGTTCTACCCGGGCGCCCAGAGCGTGTACGTGTACAACTCGCTGGCGGACTTCTACAAGGACGCCCAGGGTTACCTGGCGAACCCCAACCGGACGACCTCGGACGTGCTGCTGCGGCGCTTCCAGGTCCGCTACATGAACATCCCGAACATGGAGAAGCCCATCCAGCCCCTCGAGGTCTGGTACACGGGCGTGTACGGGCAGGACGTGTGGCAGGTGCGCCCGAACCTGAGCGTCACCTACGGCCTGCGCGTGGACGTGCCGAAGTTCGGCAACACGGCGTACGCCAACTCGAACGCCGACTCGCTGTCTTTCCGTGACGAGAACGGCCAGGCCGTGCAGTACTCGTCGGGTAAGCTGCCGGATCCCAAGCTCCTGTGGTCACCGCGCCTCGGCTTCAACTGGGACGTGACCGGCAACCGCACCACGCAGGTTCGCGGCGGCACGGGCGTGTTCACGGGCCGGCCGGCCTACGTCTGGATTTCGAACCAGATTGGCAATACCGGCATGCTCACGGGCTTCTCGCAGCTCGACAACACCCTGGCGCGGCCGTTCAACCCCAATCCCGCGGCCTACAAGCCGGCCACGGTGACCGGCGACCCGGCAGCCAGCTATGAGCTGGCGCTGACCGATCCGGACTTCAAGTTCCCGCAGGTGTGGCGCACCAACTTCGCCGTCGACCAGCGGCTGCCCGGCGGCTGGGCCGGCACGGTCGAGTTCCTGTACTCGAAGGACGTCAACGGCGTCTACTACATCAATGCCAACCTGCCCGCAGCGCAGACGGCCTTCACGGGCGCCGACACCCGGCCCCGCTGGACGAGCAACCGCATCAACAGCCACGTGGCCAACGCCATCGTCCTGAAGAACCAGAACGTGGGCAGCGCGTGGAACATCAGCGGATCGCTGGAGAAGCAGTTCCAGGCGGGTCTCTGGGTCAAGGCCGGTTACCGCTACGGCGAGGCCAAGAACACCGTCGATCCGGGCTCGATCGCGTTCGGGTCCTGGAGCGGCAACACGCATCCGGGTGATCCGAACAACCCGGGCGTGGGCTACTCGGCCGGCTCGCCGGGCCACCGCATCTTCGCGGCGGGCACCTACCGGATCGAGTACTTCAAGTTCGGCGCCACCTCGGTGTCGGTCTTCTTCGAGGGCTACACGCAGGGCAACGCCAGCTACTACTTCTCGGGCGACATCAACGGCGACGGTGGCACGAACGACCTGATTTACATCCACCGCAGCACGTCCGAGATGAACTTCCAGACCTACACCGCCGGCGGGCGCACCTACACCGCGGCGGAGCAGGCGGCGGCCTGGGATGCGTTCATCAACCAGGATCCGTACATGAAGGACCACCGCGGCGAGTACATGAAGCGCAACGCGTTCTTCCTCCCGATGGTGTTCCGGACCGACCTCAACGTGTCGCAGGATCTCTTCACGAACATCGGCGGCAAGCGGCACTCGCTGCAGTTCCGCGTCGACATGCTGAACTTCGGCAACCTGCTGAACAAGAACTGGGGCATCGGCCAGCGCATGGTCACCACCCAGCCGCTCATCAACGGGTCGCCGGCCGTGGACGCCACCGGCGCCATGACCTACCGCCTGCGGACGCTGTCGACCGGCGGGGCCATGATCAGCGAGTCGCTGCAGCCCACCGTGGGCATCGGCGACGTGTGGCGGCTGCAGTTCACCTTCCGCTACTCGTTCAACTAGACACCGGCTCAACCGCTCGCGGCCCCCGGGCCGCGAGCGTCCCCTTCGACGGCGGGCGGGGCGCACACGGCGCGCCTCCCCGCCGTTCGTCTTTCCTGGGTGAACGGCCACAACGCCGTCGTGGGTTGGGATACAATCGAACGCGTGGGCCGGTAGCTCAGTGGTAGAGCACGTGACTTTTAATCACGGGGTCGTGGGTTCGAGACCCACCCGGCTCACCAG
>CAYNDV010000002.1:0-15747 GCA_964396055.1 uncultured Vicinamibacterales bacterium
GGCATCATCGGCCTCGTGAACAAGGGGCAGCCGCGCAAGCCGGACGACTGGGGCGCGTTGCGCGCGTGGGCCTGGGGTGCGAGCCGCGCGCTCGACTATCTCGAGACCGATCGCCGGGTGAACGCGAAGCAGGTGGGCATCGAGGGACTGTCCCGCTACGGCAAGGCGGCCCTGGTGACGATGGCGTACGATCGGCGATTCGCCATCGGCTTCATCGCCTCCTCCGGCGCCGGGGGCGCGAAGATCCTGCGCCGCCGGTACGGTGAGCAACTCGAGAACCTGGCCGGAGCCGGGCAGCACCACTGGATGGCCGGCAACTTCATCAAGTACTCCGGGCCCCTCACCGTGGACGATCTGCCCGTGGACGCCCACCATCTCGTGGCGCTGTGCGCGCCGCGGCCGGTGTTCATCAGCAGCGGGTCCTTCGAAGTCGAAGGCGGGTGGGTGGACGCCCGGGGCATGTTCCTTGGCGGCGTGGGCGCCGGACCGGTGTACCGTCTCCTGGGCAGGAAGGACCTGGGAACGACGGAGTTCCCACCGATCGAGACGGCCCTGGTGGACGGCGACGTCGCGTTCCGCCAGCATCGCGGCGGACATACGGCGGGACCGAACTGGCCCACGTTCCTGACGTTCGCGGGGCGCTACATCACTGCGGCCGGCGCGCGCTGATCAGACGCAGCACCGCAGGGCTGAAGCCCTGCACTACGTGAGTCTTTCGTGGCGTCCGGCTTCAGTCGGACGTCCGCAGGAGTCCCTCCCGTGCTTAAGAAGTCTGTCTTCCGTTCGTGGCGCGCGGCGCTGGCCCTCGCGCTGATCGTGGCGGACCCGACCGTGTTCGGCGCCACGCCATCCGACGCGCCGCCAGTCCGGCGCTGGGTCGGCACGTGGGCGTCCGCCCAGCAGGTGGTCGAGCCGGGCAACCTCCCGCCGGCGCCCGGGTTCGTCGACGTGACACTGCGGCAGATCGTGCGCGTGTCCATCGGTGGAACGGCGGTCCGCGTCCGTCTGTCGAATGAGTTCGGGCGATCGGCGCTGGTCGTTCACGGCGCGTTCCTCGCCCGGTCCGCCGGCGGCGGCGCCGTCGAGCCGGGAACGAGCGTGCCGTTGCGGTTCAGCGGGCAGGCGTCGGTCTCGATCCCGGAAGGCGCACCGATGCTGTCCGATCCCGTCGAGTTCCCCCTGGCGCCGGCGTCGGATGTCGCCGTCACGATCCGGCTGCGCGGCGCGCCGGCAGACGTGACGGGCCATCCGGGCTCCCGGACGACCTCGTACCTCCAGGCGGGGGATGCGCTGACGGCAGCGAGCCTGCCGGATGCGGTGCGCGTGGATCACTGGTACTTCCTGTCGGGCATCGACGTGGTGACCGACGAGGCGGCGGCGGTGGCGGTTGTCGGCGACTCGATCACGGATGGCCGTGGCTCGACCACGAACGGCCAGGACCGCTGGCCCGATCAACTGGCCCGCCGGCTCCTGGCGAACCCGTCCACCGCCGGCGTCAGCGTGCTCAACCTGGGACTCGGTGGGAACCGCTTGCTGCGCGACGGCCTGGGCCCCAATATGCTGGCGCGCCTGGACCGTGACGTGCTCGCCCGTCCGGGCGTGCGGTGGCTCGTCGTCCTGGCGGGCATCAACGACATCGGGACCGCAGCGGCGTTGCGCGCGAAGGGCGAAGCCGCCGCGACGGCCGACGATGTCATCGGCGCGCTGGCGCAACTGGCCGATCGTGCGCGGGCGCACGGCATGCGCGTCTACGGCGCGACGATCATGCCCTTCGAGGGATTCACCTACGCCGGCTACTTCACGCCCGAAGGCGAGGCCGACCGCCAGCGCGTCAATGCGTGGATCCGCACCAGCGGCCGCTTCGACGCCGTCATCGACTTCGACGCGGCGACGCGCGACCCGGAGTCTCCCACGCGCCTGTCGGCGGCCGTGGACGGCGGCGATCACCTGCACCCGTCGGCCGCCGGGTACCGCCTCATGGCCGACGCCGTGGATCTCGCTCTGTTCCAGGCGCCACCAGCCCCGCGCGTGGTCGAGCCCGGAGCACAGTTGCGACGGCTGGCCGGCGGGTTCGCCTTCACCGAGGGCCCGACCGTCGATCGCCAGGGCCACGTCTACTTCACCGATCAGCCCAACAACCGCATCCTGAAGTGGAGCGCGGACGGGGTGCTCAGCACGTTCCTGCAGCCGGCCGGCCGGGCCAACGGTCTGTACATCGACGCGCAGGGCCGGCTGCTCGCCTGCGCGGACGAGCGCACCGAACTGTGGCTCGTGGAACCGGGCGGCACGCACACGGTGCTGGCGCGGGAGTACGAGGGCAAGCCACTCAACGGGCCGAACGACCTGTGGATCCGGCCCGACGGGGGCCTGTACTTCACTGATCCGTTCTACAAACGGCCGTGGTGGGACTACAGCGTCCGGCCGCAGGACAGCGAGCAGGTCTACTTTCTGTCAGCCGACCGGCGCACGTTGCGGCGCGTGACCGGGGACTTCGTGCGGCCGAACGGCATCACCGGCACGCCCGACGGACGCACCCTCTACGTGGCCGATCGGGCCGCCGACCGGACGTTCGTCTTCGACATCCAGCCCGACGGAAGCCTCGCCAACAAGCGCCTGCTGTGCGAGTTGGGATCCGACGGGATGACCATCGACGATGAGGGCAACCTGTACCTCACGGGCCGCGGCGGCGTCACCGTGGTCGATCGGCAGGGCTCGACCATCGGGCACATACCGGTGCCCGAACCCTGGACGGCCAACGTGGCCTTCGGCGGGCCGGACCGCCGCACGCTGTACGTGACGGCGAGCCAGGGCCTCTACGCGATCCGGATGCGCGTCGGCGGCGCCAACGCCGCCAAGTAACCGCGCCGCTAGACGACGCGCAGCGTGACGGACTGCAGGTCCGCGTCGCGGGACGAGGACCCGACCATGATCCGGAAGTCGCCGGGCTCGAC
This sequence comes from uncultured Vicinamibacterales bacterium, assembly GCA_964396055.1. Classification (GTDB taxonomy): domain Bacteria; phylum Acidobacteriota; class Vicinamibacteria; order Vicinamibacterales; family JAKQTR01; genus CAYJPV01. Next base: position 2,952 of record CAYNDV010000002.1, read on the forward strand.
GCGCCACGTCATGTCGAGATCCCAGAACGCCAGGTGCTCGGGCGTGATGTCGAACGTCACGGTCCGCCGTTCGCCGGGCGCGAGCGTCACGCGGACGAAGCCCTTCAGTTCCTTCACGGGCCGCGTCACGCTGCTGATGAGGTCCCGGATGTAGAACTGCACCACTTCGTCGCCGGCGCGCGTCCCGGTGTTAGTCACCTCCACGGACACCCGTGTGGTCCCGCCCACGGCAATCTCCGGCTGCTCGAGTACCGGCGCGCCGAAGGCGAACGTCGTGTAGCTGAGGCCGTATCCGAATGCGAACAGCGGCTCCACCGAGTCGAAGAGGTATCCCCGCCGGGCCGACGGCTTGTAGTTGTAGTACGCCGGGACGTGACCGACCGACCGGGGCATGGTGATGGGCAACTTGCCGCCGGGGTTGATGTCGCCGAACAGCGCCTCGGCCACGGCCGTCCCGGTTTCCTGGCCGAGGTACCACAGCTCGAGGATGGCCGCCGCCTGCTCGGCGACAACGCGCGCGGAGGCCGGGCGGCCCGAGAACAGCAGCGCCACGACGGGCCGGCCGGTCGCGGCGATGGCCCGCACCAGGTCGTCCTGTTCGCCGGCCAGGTCGAGGCTCGCCCGGTCGCCGAGGTGGTTGGCGGCCCAGGCTTCACGCGACGTCTGCTCGTTGTCGCCGATCGCCAGGACGACGAGGTCGGCCGTGGCTGCGAGCGCCGCCGCTTCGGCGATGAGGCGGCGGTTCGCGGCCGGATCCGCGGGCGTCACCTCGTCCTGCTGCCACGAGCCGCCGACGGTGACGAGGCAGCCCTCGTGATGCACCACCTCGATGCCGGCCGGCACCCGGGCGCGGATGCCCTGCAGCACCGTGCTGGCGTGCAGCGGCCTGCCGCTGTAGCCCCCCAGCATGGGACGATCGGCGTGGGGCCCGATGACCGCGAGGCGCCGGACCCTGCCCGTGTCGATCGGCAGGACACCCCCGTCGTTCTTCAGCAGCGTAATGGTGCGGCGCGCCGCCTCCAGGGCGAGGGCGCGGTGCGCCGGATCGCGCACCACCCGTTCCGCCTCATCCGGATCCACGTACGGATCGTCGAACAGCCCGAGCAGGAACTTGGCGTGCAGGACCGGTCGTACCCGTTCGTCGATCACCGACTCGGGCACGATCCCCTCGCGCACGAGATCCACGAGGTGCGGATAGCAGTCGGGATCCGGCAGTTCGACATCCACGCCGGCCTTCACGGCCAGTTCGGCCGCGTGCCGGGCGTCGCGCGCCACGTAGTGGCTCGTCGCGTTCGTGCGGGTCTCGTTGAGCTCGCGCACGGCGAAGTAGTCCGACACCGTGAAGCCCGTGAAGCCCAGCTCGCCGCGCAGCATGTCGCCGAGCAGCCAGCGGTTCGCGTGCGAGGGAATCCCGTCGATCTCGTTGTACGACGGCATGACGCTGAGGGCGCCGCCCTCCTGGATGGCTGCCTTGAAGGTCGAGAGGAACGTCTCGCGCAGCACCCGCTCGGACACGTTGACCGGCGCGCAGTTGGTGCCGGATTCGGGCTGGCCGTGCGCCGCGTAGTGTTTCAGCGTGGCGATCAGGCGGGTCCGGTCGGCAAAACGCCCGTCACCCTGGAATCCGCGCACCGCGGCGACGCCCAGGCGCGCCACGAGGTGCGGATCTTCGCCGAACGTCTCCTCGACTCGGCCCCAGCGCGGGTCGCGGGCCACGTCCACCACGGGCGTCAGGGCCTGGTGCGCGCCGCGCGCGCGCGCCTCGCGGGCCGTCATGGCGTAGAGGCGCTCGACCAGATCGGGGTCGAAGGTGGCACCGAGGCCGATGGGCTGCGGAAAACTCGTGCCCTCGGGCGCCGCCTGGCCGTGCAGGCACTCTTCGTGAAACACCACCGGGATGCCCAGGCGGGAGCGTTCCACGAAGAAGCGCTGGATGGCGTTGGTCAACTCGGCCATCTGCCGTGCGGTCCGGCCGCCGCCGGCATCGCTGGGCCGGCCCACCTGGCCCAGGCCGTGACCGTGACCGTAGGCCGCGGCGGCCTTCTCCGCGTCGAAGCGGCCCTCCGCATCCACCAGCGTCGTGGCCTTCTGCTGCCAGACCCCGATCATCTGCGCCACCTTCTCCTCGAGCGTCATGCGCCCGAGCAGGTCGTCGGCGCGTTCGTCGGGGGTCCGGGACCGATCGCGGTACGGCAGGGTGTGGTCAGGTGCGTTCATTGTGTCTCCTTCATGCCGTCGCGTACTGCCGGCGGCGCTCGTCGAGTTCTGCCTGGATGCGCAGGTTGAGCGCCTTGCCGATCGGGTAGATGGCCAGGCAGACCAGGACGACGACGAGCAGGAGCGCGGGATACACGCTCGCGCCGAGCCGGATGCCGAGCAGGGCATGGGGCGTCTGGGCCACGTTCGGGACATAGCCGTAGGCGTCGATCACCCAGGCGCTCAGCGCACCGCCCAGGCTCAGGCCTGCCTTCAGCGCGAACAGGATCCCGGCGTACATGAATCCGGTGGCGCGCCGCGACGTCTTCCACTCGGAGTAGTCCGCGGCGTCCGCAATCATCACCCACAGCAGCGGCACGGTCGGGCCCCAGCCGATCGCCCACAGGATGCCCAGCCAGAAGAGCAGGCCGACCGAGGCCGGGCCGACCAGGAAGACGCCGAGCGTCGCCACGGTCGTCACCGACACGCCGGCGAGGAACACGGCCTTCTTGCCGAACCGATCGGCGAGGGGTTTCGAGGCGATGATGCCGCCGATCTGGATCAGGCTCCCGACCACGAAGAACAGGCTCAGGCCCACGGCGGCCGCGTTCGAGCTGTCCGGCTTCACGAGGAGGCCGAGGCCGTCGAGCGCCGCCCGCCAGCCGGTGGCGTCGCCGCCGAGGCCGACCAGGCCGAGGCCGCCCAGGAACTCGCGCACCTGGTTCTGGTCCATGTAGTAGGCGAAGAGGTAATTGGACGAACTGCCCCGCACGACCAGCATCGTGAAGACGCACAGCGTGAGCACGAACATCACCAGCCACGGGCGGCAGGTGAAGACGTCCTTCAGGTCGTCGCGCAGCGGGTGGCGTTCGCCCGGCGGCGCCTGCACGCGTTCCCGGGTGGTCGCGAAGGTGACGAGGTTCAGGATCACGATCAGGGCCCCGAAGATGGCCATCGTGATCGCCCAGCCCTTCGCCGAGTCGTCGCCGCCGAACTTGGCGACCAGGGGCAGCGGCAGCGCCTGGATGATGAACTGGCCGATGAGGGCGCCGACGAAGCGGTAACTCGCGATGCTGCTGCGCTCGCTCGCGTCGGGCGTCATGACGCCCATCAGCGCCGAGTACGGCGTGTTGTTCGCCGAGTACAGCATCATCACCAGGGTGTAGGTCAGGTAGGCGTAGATGAGCTTGCCCCGGGGCCCGATGTCGGGGGTGACGTAGACCAGCCAGAAGATGAGGCCGAACGGCACGGCGGTCCAGAGGATCCACGGCCGGAAGTTGCCCCACCGGGTGCGGGTGCGATCCGACAGCGCGCCGATGATGGGGTCGAAGGCCGCGTCCGCCAGCCGCAGCACCAGGAACATCGTCCCGACCGCCACCGCCGAGAGGCCGACCGTGTCGGTGTAGAAGCGGGTCTGGTACAGGATCATCGACTGGAAGAAGAAGTTCGTCGCGATGTCGCCCATCGCGTAGCCGATCTTTTCCTTGCGGTCGAGTGGCATCGTGCGGTCAGCCATGGCCTTTCGTCCCTTCGTGATGCGGATCTGACGCGGCCGTCCCGGCGCGGCCGCAGCCGTGCCTCTAGGGTCGCCGGGGGTCGGGGCCCGGCGTGGGGGGCCGATCCGACAGCGGCCGTCCACTGAACTGCTGGAAGTAGCGCAGCGTCCGCTCCGACCAGACGGCCGCGTCCGACGCCTGGATGCGGAGTTTCGCGAGGACAGCCTGATACCGGTCCTCGTCCACCCGGCCGCGCAGCAACTCCCAGGTGCGCACCATCCCGGCCGCCGCGGCCGCACCGCCGCGGAAACGCTGCACGAGCGCATCCCACAACGGAGTGCCGCTACGCAGGCGATGGTCCCACGGCAGCCGGTGGAACCAGAGCAGCAGCGTGTCGGGCGTGGTGGCCGGGTCGTTCCAGAGGTCGCGCATGGGCGGCCGGTACTGGTCGACGAAGGCGCTGCCCCGGCGGGTGCGGTCGAACCCCACGGCCGCCCGATCGGCGCGGTGGTAGTAAATCGCCGACCAGTCCGCCCGGCGCGGGTCGGGATTCTCGGGCATCGGCGCGTAGTGGTCGCCGCCGATGAGGTGGTGGAGGCCGAGCGGCATCGTGTAGTCGACGTAGACCTCGCGCGAGTCGAGCATCAGCCGGCGGATGGCCGTCATCACCGCGGGGTCGGTGCTCCAGGTCATCGTGATCCACTCGTCGGCGATCTGCTCTGCCGTGAGGTCCGGGTTCCAGGCGAGCCGTCCGTAGGCGTACCAGTTGGCCTGCCCGAACTCGTGCCCGGTCCAGTTCGGGTCGCTCCCTGTGTTGGCCACCCCGGCCAGGCCCGAGCGCGGGTACGTGTGCAGCGTGCCGTCCACCACGCGAGCCACCGTGGAGCCCCGGCCCGACGCGTACGTGTCCGCGTCGAGGAACTCCTTCCACATCGGCGCGAGGTACACGAGGTGGTTGGCGTGGCCCAGGTACTCCTGCGTGATCTGCAGCTCGCCGACGAGCGGCGTCTTCGGCATCGCGCCGAACAGCGGGCTGAACGGCTCGCGGGGCTGGAAGTCCAGGGGCCCGTTCTTCACCTGCACGAGGACGTTGTCGCGGAAGCGGCCGTCGAGGGGCACGAACTCGAGGTACGCGCGCTTGACCCGATCCGGATCGACATCGGCGTTGTACACGAACGCGCGCCACATCACGATCCCGCCGTGCGGGGCGACGGCGTCGGCCAGGACGTTGGCCCCGTCGGCGTGCGTACGGCCGTAGTCCTGGGGCCCGGGCTGGCCTTCGCTGTTCGCCTTGACCAGGAATCCCCCGAAGTCGGGGATGAGCCCGTAGATCTCCGCGGCTTTCGCGCGCCACCAGCGCGCCACCGCCGGATCGAGCGGATCGGACACCGGCAGCCCGCCGAGCGTCCGCGGGGCGGCGAAGTTGGCCGACAGGTACACGCGGATGCCGTACGGCCGCAGCACGTCGGCGATCGCGGCGGCCTTCTGGAGGTACGGGCGCGACAACGACTCGGGCCGCGCGTTGACGTTGTTGAGCACCGTGCCGTTGATACCGATCGACGCATTGGCGCGGGCGTACTCGACGATGCGCGGGTTCACCCGGCCGGGGAGAGTCTCCCAGTTCCACAGCGACGTGCCCGCGTAGCCGCGTTCGATGGTGCCGTCGAGATTGTCCCAGTGGTTCAACACGCGCAGCGCCATCCGGGGCCGCTCGACGATGTCGAGGTCGGACGGCGTACGACCCGCCTGCAGCAGGCGCAACAGCGCGAAGACGCCGTGCAGCACGCCGGACTCGCCCGCCGACGCAATCACGACCGCGTCGGCGTCGCCGACCCGGGCGCGCCTGATGACGAACCCCTCCCCGCCCGCACGCGCCAGCGGTTCGGCCCAGCCGAGGCCGGCCACGACAGACGAGGTGGCTGGCGTCCCGACCACGATGACCCCCTGTCCGGCGGGCGCGGCGACGACAGGCGGGGCCGCGCCAAGCAGGCCGCCCAGCCCGCGGCGCAGTTCCTCTACCGCGATACGGGCCGACGGCGTGGCGGCGGTGGACACGATGGTGGCTGCCTGGGCCTTCCAGGCGGCCGCAACGCGCGCGTCGGCGAGCGGTCGGTAGCGCAGCCAGAGGTCGGGGCGGGTGTCCTGGGCGCCCGCGGGCACAGCCGTCAGGACCATGAAGACGACGGGGAGGCCGCGAATGAGCTTCTGGAGATGGCCCAACATTGTTCTAGAAAACAACAATCGATGACGACGCAAGAGTATTGACCATTTTCCCTGTCCTCCGCAATATGTTCGCGACACAAACTATGTCGGTATTTGCCGGCGGACCCCTCGTGCGCTCCCGGGCTCTCCCCCCATCGTGGCGCCCGGCCGCCGTCGGGCTACACTGGAAGCGACGTGTCCTTCTCGTCCTGGCAGTTCTTCCTCTTCCTTCCGGCGATCTCGGCCGTCTTCTTCGCGCTGGACCCGCCCCGGCGCCGCGGCTGGCTGCTGGCCGCCAGCACCCTCTTCTACCTGGCGTTCGTCCCCGCCTACCTCCTGGTGGTCCTGCCGCTGCTGGCCGTCGGGTACGCTGCCGCACGCGCCATGGAGGCCGCTCCCTCGCGGCGGCGACTCGTCCTCGCTGGTGCGGTCACGGTGACGCTGGGCGTGCTCGCCGCGTTCAAGTACGTGGACTTCGCCGGCGAGAACCTCGCCCGGCTCGGCGGGGTCGTGGGCGTGCCCTACACCCACATCGTCCTGGGCTGGGTGCTGCCAATCGGCCTGTCCTTCCAGACGTTCCAGCTGCTGGCCTACCTTTTCGAGGTCCAAGGGGGCCGTCAGCCTGCCGAACGGTCCTTCGTCACCTTCGCGCTCTACATGCTCTTTTTCCCGCTCCAGGTGGCCGGCCCGATCGAGCGGCCCCAGAGTCTGCTGCCCCAGCTGCGCCTCGACGCGCCGTGGGACGGCGATCGCGCCCTGGCGGGCGTGAAGCTCATCGCCTGGGGGCTGTTCAAGAAGATGGTGCTGGCCGACCGCCTGGCGCTCGTGGTGGCCACGGTCTACGACAGCCCCGCCCGCTTCTCGGGCCCCCAGCTGGCCCTGGCGACCGTGCTGTTCGCCTGGCAGGTGTACTACGATTTTTCCGGGTACACCGACGTCGCCCGCGGGTGCGCGCGCGTGCTGGGGATCGACCTGCACTTCAACTTCAACCGGCCCTACGCCGCGCGATTTGTCGGCGATTTCTGGGGCCGCTGGCACGTGTCGTTGACGTCGTGGTTCCGCGACTACGTGTATGCACCGTTGGCGGGGCGCCGCCCGAAGGCGGGCCGGCGGGCGCTGGCGGTGTGGGTGGTCTTCCTGCTGAGCGGCCTGTGGCACGGCGCGGGCTGGACCTTCGTGGCGTGGGGCGGCCTCCATGCGCTTTACCTGACGGTGGGCACCGCCACGGCCCGCTTCCGCGCCAGGCTCGCCGCGGCCGCCGGCCTGAACCGTGTGCCGCAGGTCCATGCCGTGGCCAAGGTAGCGGTGACGTTTGCGCTCGTCTCGTTCGCCTGGATCTTCTTCCGGGCCGCCGACCTGCGCGAGGCGGTGCTGATCGTCTCGACCCTCCCGACGGGATGGGGCGCCTGGTCGCCGGAGAGCCTCCCGGCCATGGGCATCAGTGTCGAGGCCTTCCGCCGTCTCGCCGCGGTCATCGTCGTGTTCGAAACCCTGGCGTGGCTGGACAAGCGTGACGGCGCCCAGGCGCCGCTCGCGGGGCGGTGGGCGCCGCTGCGCGCGCTGGCCTACGTCTGCGTGGTGGCGGGTATCCTGGAGTTCAGCGTCACGGAAACGGTGCCGTTCATCTATGCGGGATTCTGACGCCGTCCGCCGCCCGCCGCCCCCGCCCGAAAAAGGGGCCAGGCCCCTTTTTCCACGGGCTGGAAAAGGGGCCTGGCCCCTTTTTCGGGCGGCGAAGTGGGTGGGGCTGGCGGCGGCGGTCCTGGTCATCCGCGTCGCCTTCCTCTGGGCGAGCCCGGCGGGCGCCGAGGTGGACGTCCGCGACCTCGACCTGCTGCGGGCCGCTCCCACCGACGTGCTGATCATGGGCGACAGCGTCATGGATTACGTGGCTGCGGAGGACACGGATCACGAGCGCCTCAGCCACAAGATCCGCGTGGGCCTGCGCGGCTGCACGGCCGTCAACCTGGCGCGTTCCGCCCATCACGCCGAGATCTTCGAGGCGGTTGTGTCCTTCGTCACCGCCAATCCTTCCACGCGGCCGAAACTGGTCATCGTCCCGCTGAATCTCCGGTCGTTCAGCAACAGCTGGATCAGGCACCCGGCGTACCGTTTCGAGGAATTGCGCCGGATGCTCAGTTGGGACAGCACAGCGTACGCCCTCGCGCACCGGCCCTTGAGCGTCTTCCGGTGGTACCAGGGCGCGGAAGGCAGCCAGGAGGAGTACGACCGGTCGCCGGCGTACGAGGGCGAACGCGTGATTGCGACGCTGGGCGAGATGAACCGTCTGTTGGAGCGGGACGACGGCAGCCCGGAGGCGCGGGCGCGGCAACTGGATGCCGCCTTCGTGCTTCGTTACGCGCAGCGGATCACCCCCGCGGACGACCGGTTCGAGGCGGTGATCCGCCTGGCGCGGGTGCTGCGCGAGCGTCAGGTCCCGGCGTTGTTCTACCTCACGCCGGTCGACCACGAGACCGCGGTTCGTTACGCGGGACCGGCCGTGGGCGGGCACATCGCGTGGAACGCGCGGTTGCTGGTCGATGCACTGGCGCGCGAGGGCTATGCGGTCCGCGACTGGTCCCGCCTGCTCGACGCGTCGGCGTTTTCCTGGAAGCTCTTCCCGAACGAGCACCTCAATGAAACGGGTCGGCAGCGGCTCGGCGATGTGGCTGCCGCCTCCGCCCGGCAGGAGCTTGGCCGCCGGCCGCCGTCCTGCGTCCTGAAATCAATCCGGGATTGATTATCGCCGTGTGGCAGAATCTCGGCATGCGACTTCTCCGCCTGCTCACGGTGTTCGTGTCCCTCGTGCTCCTGACAGCCGGCTCCGCGTTGCTCCTGCGGGCCCAGGGCGGCGCGCCGCCCGTCATCCCGCCGGTGCTGGCGCCGACGATCACGGCCGACGCCGGCGGGCAGCTGGTCTTCACGGCCGCCGACGGCACCGTGTTCCGGGGACGCGAGCGGCCCCCGGCCTGGACGCTGGCCCAGTTGGCGGGGTCGCCCGTCGGCACCGAGACCGGCCTGGCCTTCGATTTCCAGAAGCCGGGGTTCACCGGCACGCTGGTCTTCGGCCTGATCCCGTACCACGACACGAAGTACCCGCAGCCGGTCTGGCGGACCACGACGCCCATCAAGGACGGCAAGGCGACGGTTGACATCAAGTCGACCATCGGCGAGCGCTACGACATGGTGGGGTGGGAGAAGCAGGGGTCGGGAGTCCTGGGCTACCGCATCATCTCGGCCGAAGGGCTGATGATCTACGACGGCCGCGTGCGATTCACGGGCGCGGGGCCGTTTGGCGTGGGCGTGACGCTCATCGACGGTCCGTATCTCGCCAACGTCACGCCGCGCAGCGCGGTCGTCTGGTTCCGGCTGAACCGGCCGGCACCGTGCAGCGTCACCGCGGCGGGCCGCACGTATCCGTGCCGCGACGGCGAGACGCACCAGGAGGTGCTCGTCGACCGGCTCGCGCCGGACACCGCCTACACGTACACCGTCACCTACGGCGGCTACAGTGAGACGTACGGCCTGCGGACGGCCCCGCGCCCGGGCGCCCGTCAGCCGTTCACGTTCAGCTACTCCAGCGACTCCCGCGCCGGCACGGGCGGCGGCGACCGCAACTTCAGCGGCCCCAACGCGTACGTGATGCGCAGCCTCGCGGCGCTGGCGACGCAGCGCCGGTCCGCGTTCATGCTGTTCACGGGCGATCTCGTGGGCGGCGGCGTCACGAGCCCCGAGTCGATGCACACGGAGATGGCCAACTGGCGCCGCTCGGTGGAACCGCAGGCGCACTGGCTGCCGATCTACGCCGGCATCGGCAACCACGAGGCCGTGGTGCGGGAATTCATCGACGCGAAGACCCGCCTGGTGCGCGTGGACCGGTTCCCGTACGACACCGACTCGATGGAGACCATCTTCGCCGCCAACGTGGTCAATCCCGACAACGGGCCCGCGAGCGAGGACGGCGCCGTGTACGACCCGGACCCGGGCGCCATCAATTTCCCGAGTTACCGCGAGAACGCCTTCTGGTTCGTCCACGACAACGCGGCGTTCGTCGTGATGAACTCGAACTACTGGTATTCGCCGACGATGGGGAACTTCCCCGAGACGGGAGGGAACCCCCACGCCTACATCATGGACAACCAGCTGGCGTGGGTTGCGGCCACCCTCGCGACGCTCCAGCGCGATCCGGCGATCGACCACGTGTTCCTCACGGTGCACACACCCATGTTCCCGAACGGCGGCCACGTGGGCGACGACATGTGGTACCGGGGCAACAACAAGATACGCGCCATCGTTGCGGGCAAGCCCGTGGCGAAGGGCATCATCGAACGCCGCGACGAAATCCTGGCGCTCATCCAGAAGCACCCGAAGGTCGTGGCCGTGCTGACGGGCGACGAGCACAACTACAACCGGCTGCGGCTCGACGCGACGGTGCCGATCTACCCCGCGGACTGGACGGGGCCGCGCGTGACGCTGCGGCGGCCGTTCTATCAGATCAACAACGGCGCCGCCGGCGCGCCCTACTACGCCCACGACACGACGCCGCCGTGGTCGGCGTTCGTCAGGGCCTTCTCCACCCAGCACGCGCTGTGCCTGCTCCACATCGCCGGCCCGCGCGTGCGCCTCGAGGTCGTGAATCCCCTCACGCTCGAGGTGCTCGATCGGCACGTGCTGCGGTAGGGACGAGGTTCAGGGTTCACGGTTCAGGGTTCGCGGTTCACGGTTCACGGTTCGCGGTTCGCGGTTCACCCCTGGGCGTTGCGCGGGGTGACCCTGAGCTTCGCCGAAGGGTCACGGTTCAGGGTTGGCCGGACGCTGTGGAGTAGCCATGTCTGCTTTCGATCGGCGTGAGTTCCTGTCCAGCGTGGCCGCGGGCGTGGCGGCCGGCGCGGCGCCGCTGGGCGCCTCGATAATCAATCCCGGATTGATTTCCCCGGACGCTCCCACGGGAAATCAATCCGTGATTGACTTGCGCCTGGCTCCCCTCGCCTTCACGCCGCTTCCGCTGGGGGCCATCCGGCCCGCCGGTTGGCTGGCGCGCCAGTTGCGCATTCAGGCCGACGGCCTTACGGGCCACCTCGACGAGTTCTGGCCGGATGTGGGTCAGAGCCAGTGGTTCGGCGGCACGGCCGAGGGCTGGGAACGCGCGCCGTACTGGCTCGACGGCGCCATTCCGCTCGCCTGGATCCTCGACGACGGGCCCATGAAGGCCCGCATCACGAAGTACGTCGACCACATCGTCACGCACCAGCGGCCTGACGGGTGGTACAGCCCGTATCCCGAGGACGCCGTCGCGAAGCGGTATGACATGTGGGCGATCCTGCTCGCCAACAAGGTGCTGGCGCAGTATCACGACGCCACGGGCGACGCGCGCGTGCTCGACGCGGTCGTGAAGAGCCTGCGCGCCCTGGTGGCGGGCCTCGATCGCACCCCGCTCTACAACTGGGGCAAGTGCCGGTGGTACGAGGGCCTGGTGCCGGCGTTCTACGTGTACGAACGCACCAGGGAACCGTGGCTGCTGGACCTCGCCAGGAAACTGCGCGCACAGGGCGCCGATTACGAAGCCCTGTTCGCCACCGACGACCTGAGGATCCCGACGCCGCGCCGGGGCCTGTGGAAGTGGACGAAACACGTGGTGAATACCGGGATGGCGGCCAAGGCCGCCGCGCTGGGCTGGCGCCTCGACCGGAAGCCCTCGGACAAGGCGTGGTCGACGGGCATGATCGACTTCCTCGACCGGCATCACGGCCAGGTGACCGGGATGTTCACGGGCGACGAGTGCCTGTCGGGCCGCAACCCGCTGCAGGGCACCGAGCTGTGTGCCGTCGTCGAGTTCATGTACTCGCTCGAAATCCTCTTTTCCGTGTTCGGCAACCCGCTGTTCGGCGACCGGCTCGAGCGCGTGGCGTTCAACGCACTGCCGGCCACGTTCACGCCGGACATGTGGGCGCACCAGTACGACCAGCAGGTCAACCAGGTGCAGTGCACGATCAACCCGGACCACAACTGGACCACGAACGGTCCCGAGTCGAACCTGTACGGCCTCGAACCCAACTTCGGGTGCTGCACGGCGAACATGCACCAGGGCTGGCCGAAGTTCGCGGCGCACCTCTGGATGAAGACTCCTGATGAGGGCATCGCGGTGGCGGCCTGGGCGCCAAGCCGGGCGGAGTTCGTGTCCCGCGACGTGAAGGTGGCGGTCGCGCTCGATACCGACTACCCGTTCCGTGACACGCTGGCCCTGACAGTGGCTCCCGAGCGCGCGGCTCGATTCCCGCTGGTGCTGCGCGTGCCGGCCTGGGCGGAGGGCGCCACCGTGCGCGTCGCCGGAGGCCCGGCGGAAGCCATGAAGGCCGGCACGCTTCACCGGATCGAGCGCGACTGGAGCGGGAAGGTGGACGTGGCCGTCCGTTTCCCGATGAGGCCTGTTGTGACCGAGCGGTACAACGGCGCCCTGTCGGTGGAACGCGGTCCGCTGGTCTACGCGCTCAAGATCGGCGAGGAGTGGGCCCGCGTCAACGCGGACAAGCCGCACCGCGAACTGCCGCACGGCGACTTCGAGGTGCGCCCCACGACGCCCTGGAACTACGGCCTGGTGGCAGACGGCACATCGGTAGCGGGCCTGGCGTTCGAGGAACGGCCCGTGGGCGAGAAGCCGTTCTCGCCCGAAGGGGCGGGCGTGGTCGCGAGGGCGAAGGCCCGGAAGATCCCGAACTGGAAGCTGTCGCGCGGGTGGGCAGGCGAGATTTCGCCGCCCGATCTCAAATGGGCCGATCCCTCACGCGTGATCACGGAAGAGCCGGTCGAGGAGGTCACCCTGATCCCCTACGGGTGCACGAATATCAGGGTGGGGGAGTTTCCTCGGGGCTAGAGGCTTGGGCTAGAGGCTTGGGCTAGAGGCT
>CAYNDV010000002.1:15847-90746 GCA_964396055.1 uncultured Vicinamibacterales bacterium
GTGGGGGAGTTTCCTCGGGGCTAGAGGCTTGGGCTAGAGGCTTGGGCTAGAGGCTAGAGGCTAGAGGCTAGAGGCTAGAGGCTAGAGAGGAGAATCTGACGCGCGGGGCGGTGTCTCTCCGGCGAGCGAATACGAGCATGCCGAGGGCGTCAGGTCGCGAAACGACTCGCAGGGACGCCGTCCGGCGTCCCGGAGAGTCGTTTCTCCGGCATGTCGAGTCTGAGCGAGCGGAGAGATGCCGCCCCGCGTGTGATCTACCCGACCCACGTCCCCCGAGCCCCACGTCGATGCGGCGGGCGTCAGGTCGCGAAACGACTCGCAGGGACGCCGTCCGGCGTCCCGGAGAGCCGTTTCTCCGGCATGTCGAGTCTGAGCGAGCGGAGAGATGCCGCCCCGCGTGTCTCTACGCGACCCGTGCCCCCCCGAGCACCCCGTCGATGCGCCGCAGCACGCGGTCGCGGCCGAGCAGTTCCAAGACCTCGAAGATCCCCGGGCTTTCGGCGCGGCCCATCGTCGCCACGCGCGTGGGGTGAATGAGCACGCCAGCCTTGGCGCCGCGCTGCCCGGCCAGCGCGCGCAACGCCGGTTCGAGTTCCGCCGCCGTGAAGGGCTCAACCGCCTCACACATGCCGCGCACCGCGGAGAGGTGCGCCAGCGCCTCGGGCGTCCCCAGGTGTTTCGTCGCGGCCTCGGGCTCGATGTCGATGGTCTCGACGAAGAACGGCCGGCCCTTTTCGACGAATTCGGTCAGGCGTTTCGCGCGTGGCTTGAGCAGTTCGATGACGCGGCAGAGCCACGCCCGGCCGTCGCCGCCGGCCCACGCGTCCTGCCACAGGCCGGCCTCGCGCAGGCGCGGCTCGAGGCGCGCCGCGAGGTCGTCCGCCGGCAGGCGCATGATGTGCTGGCTGCTGAACCACTCCAGTTTCTCGGGATTGAACACCGCGTTGCTGCTGCTGATGCCCTCCAGCGAGAACGCCTCGATCAGTTCGTCCCGCGTGAACATCTCCCGGTCGTTGCCCGGTGACCAGCCGAGCAGCGCCAGGAAGTTCACCATCGCCTCGGGCGCGAAGCCCTGGCGGTCGTACTCCATGACCGACGTCGCGCCGTGGCGCTTGCTGAGGCGGCGCTTGTCGGGCCCCAGAATCAACGGCACGTGGGCGAAGGCCGGCACCGGGCGCCCGAATGCTTCGTAGAGCAGCACTTGCTTCGGTGTATTCGAGATGTGATCGTCACCGCGCACGACGTGCGTGATGGCCATATCCAGGTCGTCGACGACGACCGACAGGTGGTACGTGGGGTAACCGTCGGAGCGGAGGGCGACGAAGTCCTCGATGTTGGCGTTGTCGAAGGTGATGTCGCCGTGCACGTGGTCGTGGAAGGTCGTCCGGCCCTCCGGCACGCGGAACCGGATGGCGCGCGGCATCTTCGCCGCCTCGCGCGCGGCCACCTCGTCGGGCGTCAGGCGCGAGCAGCGCCGGTCATAGGTCCACGACTCTCCGCGGGGTGTGTCGCCTTCTTCTTCGCCCTCGGCGAGGTCGTCTTTCGGCTTCGCCGCTTCCGCGGCGCAGTAGCAGTAGTACCCGTGGCCGCCGCGCACGAGCAACTCGGCCATCTCGCGGTACCGCTCCAGGCGCTGGGACTGGAAGTAGGGTCCGTGGTCGCCGCCGACTTCGGGCCCTTCGTCCCAGTCGAGGCCCAGCCATCGCATGCCCTGCAGGATGCCCTCGACCATGTCCCACGACGACCGTTCCACGTCGGTGTCCTCGATGCGGAGCACGAAGGTGCCACCGAGGCGGCGGGCGTAGAGCCAGTTGAAGAGGGCCGTGCGGGCCCCGCCGACGTGGAGGTAGCCGGTCGGGGACGGGGCGAAGCGGACGCGCGGGATCGCGGACGAGTGCATGGGACTATCTTTCCATACTCGGGACGGAAGGCGTGGCGCCTGAGAGTCCGGGCAAGAACTGCGGCGCATGAACGCGTGCGGCAGGCCGAGGCAACTGCATGCACATGCATGTGCTACGATCGGCACATGAGGACGACCGTCGAGATTAAGGACGAGCACCGGGCGCGGCTGCTGGAACTGGCGGCCCGTCGCGGGGAAAAGGGGTTTTCGAACCTGATCAACGAGGCACTCGACGAACACCTGCGTCGGATCGACGCCAACGGGGAGGCCCGTCAACGCGCCCTGGCCCTGCGTGGAAGCCTGTCCCGCAAGGACGCGGATCGACTTCGGCAAGCCGCCGCCGAACTCCGGGAGTCGTGGCGATGATCGTCGCCGACACCGACGTGCTCATCGACTATCTGAGTGGCAAGGGTGCCGGAGCCGACCGCGTCGCGCTGGAACTCGAGCGGGGCGACCTCGCCACGACGGTGATCACCAGGTTCGAGTTGCTGGCGGGCGTCAGGAATCCACGACAGGAGGCGATCGTGCGCGACCTGCTCGACGCCCTCGAGGTCCTGCCGCTCGACGGCCCGGCCGCAGACGAGGCGGCCGGCGTCAGGCGCGTCCTCGAGGCCTCCGGCACCGCGATCGGGATGGCCGACAGCCTGATTGCGGGCATCGTCAAAGTGCGGCGTGGTCTGCTGCTGACGCGTAACCGGAGGCACTTCGACGGGGTGGACGGGTTGAAGCTGTCCCTGCTGGCCGGGCGGTGATCGGCGCGGCGCGAGCCGCGCGCCGCCTGGAGCTTCGGCGGACAGCCGTCGCGGTGCTGGTGGCTTGGCAGCCGTCCGACTTCGCGCGAAGGTTGGCTTGCCGAGACGGAGCCCCCCGAAGGAGGTGGCAACCTGGAGGGGAGCGAAGTCTGGCGGTGAGGCAGGGATTCGAACCCTGGGTAGGACTTTTAAGGCCCTACAACGGTTTAGCAAACCGCCGCCTTCAGCCTCTCGGCCACCTCACCGCGGAATCCACAGTATACGCCAGATCGCCGGCCCTCGACCGGCCCCAGCGGCCAGCCGGGCTGCTTCAACGGGACCGTGGCCGCTGCGATCGACGCTCGGCGGCCGTTGCCACTCGGGTTGGTCTCTTCGAGCCTCCTCACGGGCTGGACAACTTCAGGAAGGCCACCATCGCCGTGGTGGCTCGGCTCCAGCCGGCATAGAACCCCAGGTGCGTAATCGACTCGATGATCTGCGCGCGCGTCAGACCGCTCTCGAGGCCATGCCGAACGTAGAACGCCAGTTGGTCATCGGCGCCTGTTGCAGCCAGGGCAACGATGGTGGCCAGACTCCGGTCCCGCGGCGACAAGTCTGAGCGTCGCCACAGGTCGCCGAAGACCATGTCGTTCGTCAACTCGAGGAATTTCGGTGCACCCGCGAGGGCGCCGGCCGCCGCCCGGGTCCGGGCGGCCTCCGACGCGGGCAGCGCAAGGCGCGGCTCAATGGCCTGCAGTGACGCCGAGTCGATCTTCCGCGCCGCATAGACCTGATCGTACGCCTCGAGCGCTGCTACGGCGTTTGGCCACCCGCAGTACACCGCCAGGTGTGCCAGGAGCCCGGACGCCTCGGCGGGCCTGAGGCCGTTCTCCAGCGCCCGGCCCAGATGGCCGGCAAGCGGCGCTGTTCGTCCCATGGCAATCAACGCGGTGACCGTGACCAGGCTGCGGTCGCGCGGCGAGAGGTCCGGCCGCTTCCACACGTCGCCGTACAGCACGTCGTCGGTGAGCGCCGCCATGCCCGGCGCGACCCGCTGCTGGACAGGTCCCGACGGGCGTGCCCCCGGTGCCGCCGCCGGCGACGAGGTCTGAGATGGGGAACCCGCCGCCCGTGGCGCCGAACTCGGGGCACGTCCGCTGGCGGCCGCCGGCGGCGCGGCGTACTGTTCGTCGCTCACCTGCTCCAGCCACTGCACCGTCGACCCATCCCGGTGCTCGGATATGGCGAGGTGCGTCATGGACGCCTGTGGCGACGCTCCGTGCCAGTGCTTCTGGCCCGCAGGAATCCTCACCACGTCTCCCGCCTGCACCTCTTCGATGGGGTCACCCCATCGCTGAACGCGTCCGGTGCCCTCCGTGATGACCAGGATCTGGCCGCGGGGGTGTACGTGCCAGGCCGTGCGGGCACCGGGCTCGAAGGTGACCGAACCGCCGCTGGCGTGCGATGGATCGACCGCCTCGAACAGCATTTCGACCTGCACCCGGCCCGTGAAGTGCTGCTCCGGTGCCTGCCGCACTGGACGGGACCCGGCTCGGGAGATCACCAGCGGCTGCGCGCTGGCTGACGCCGCCGCGAGCAGCGCCATCAGCGTCATCGTGGCGGTCACGCGGATCATGCCTGCTCCTTTCACGCCTTGGGAGGAGCCTCGACGCCCGACATCCGGAGCACGCCGTCCGGGAGCCGTGCGCCCTGGATCTCGACCGCCGCGACGGCGGTGTTCAATGACCGCCGGCATCTTCACCGCACTCGCCTGGCCGCTGTCGCTTGTCGGCGGCGCGTCGGCCCGAGCGGAAATGACGGCGCCGGACAGCACCGCGGCTGAGGTACCGAGGAACGCCCGACGCTGTTCGTTGACGATGTCCTTGCTCATGACTGTCGCTCAGCCGATTTCCCGCCGACGAACGTGTTACTGGTCTGCCCGCTTCCCTGCCTCGGTGGCACGCTCGGTCACGTCGAGCCGCGCCTTCCACGCGTCCGGACCGGCGCCCGCGGTGCCATCTGGCCGGAACTCGAAGATCACGTCCTGCCGGGGATCGTGGCGCGGCCAGGGCGGGAGGCCCGTCCCATTCGGATCACCGGTCCTGGCGAAGTTGACCCAGTAGCTCTGCGCCATCCGGGACATGGCGAGATCCTCGGGTGACAGCGTGGTCCCAGGGCGGGCCGTCAGCGTGCCAAACACGAACCCGATCTCGCCGCCGTGCGGGGTGCCGGCTCGCATTTGCTCGCGCATGGCGGTCGGCACGTAGGAGAACCGGTAGCGATAGGCCGGCGAGCCGTTGGCCGCGAAGGCACTGGCCGCAAAGCGCGCGGGCTCGGCCTGACCGAAGTCGTTGTTGGCCCGTGCCACCAACGTGGCCAGATCCGTGGTGCCGTCGGGGTCGTACGCCGCCTTCGCCTGGGCGCTCCACTGCCCGTAGCGCACCCACAGCGCGTCCTTCGTGGCCGCCTTGACCCTGTTGCCAGCCGTGTCGGCGCTGTTGCTGCCAGCCATGAACGGCACGCGCGGCTGGCGGCGAGCCTTGTAGGCCGTCTCGGCGGTCTCCGTGACCAGCTTGCCGTCGAGCACCGGTGTCGTCTCGTACGACGGCGCGTTCGCGCCCGGTTGCGCCGGTGCCCCGCGCAGCACCTCGTCGGCGCTCAGGGCGCGCAGTCTGGCGAGGGCCGCCGTGTCTGTGCCGTCAATCCCCATCGAGCGCGCGAACGTGACCCCGATCGTCTCGCCCGATACCGGGTAGTTGGGATCGACGCCGTCTTCGCGCATCGGCCGCGCGGTGAGCACGCTGTCGCGTGACCCGCCGGATTGCGCGATCGCCTTGTGGAAGAGGCCCCTGGCCAGGGGCGATGCCAGCAGGCTGTGCACCGACACGCCGCCTGCGGAGAAGCCGAAGATCGTCACGTTGTCCGGGTCGCCGCCAAAGGCCGTGATGTTCCGCTGCACCCACTGCAGGCCGGCGATCTGGTCCATGTAGGCGTAGTTGGCCTTGAGTTCGTCAGGCCGCTCCCGGCTGAGCGCGGGATGCGCGAAGAAGCCGAACCGGCCGAGCCGGTAGTTCAGGGTGACGAGGACCACGCCCTGGTGGGCGAAGGGACCTCCACCCTCACCAGGCAGCGCACCCGACCCGCCCATGAACCCGCCGCCGTGGATCCAGACCATGACCGGCAGCTTCGCGCCCGCCGCGGCGCTCGCCGGGCGCCAGATGTTCAGAAACAGGCAGTCTTCCGAGGGCGCCGGCGGTTGAGGCGCGCCCGGCGGAGGGGGCGGGCCGAAGCGGCCCTGCATGCAGTTCGCCCCGAACTCCGCGGCCTGTCGGAGGCCGGTCCAGGGCGGGGCGGGCTGGGGCGGCCGCCACCTCAACTCACCGACGGGTGGCGCGGCAAACGGGATGCCCTTGAACGACGCGACACCGTTGTCGACCACCCCCTGGAGGTTGCCACCTTCCACCCGGACGATCGGGCCCGTCTGCGGGGATCTGCGGTCGACGTGCGCGTCGATCCACTGCAGGATCAGGTCGGCGATCTGGAGGTGGTTCCTGTCCTGCATGATCATGTGGCTGTTGCCCGTGATGCCGCGATCGGGGGGCGCCAGCATCTCGGCCCGGCCGCCCGCAGCCTTGACGCGGCCGATCAGGACCTGGCACATCTCGTAGCGCTGTTGCCACGTGGGCAGGCTCGGCAGGCCGGTTGCCGTCTCGCGATGATCGCCGAACACGACCAGGATGGGGACCGTTGCCAGCGTCGCGACTTGAGCGTCGGTGTACGCCGGGCACCGTCCGGGCTCGACGAGCACGAGCCCCTTCGCGGCGGTCGGGTTGAGCAGCGCCGCTTCCAGCGGGAAGGAACCGGACTGCGAGTGCCCCATCAGCACGGCGCCGTTGAGTTGGCCGGCAAGGTCGGCCAGCGCCTTCCAGTTCGGGTTCGGCTGAGGGAAGCTGGAACTGATGTCGGGCACGGCTTGCTTCGACAACTCGCCCACGGCCGCCACGGGAAACTGCGTGTCGGCGAACGGTTCGCCAGGCTTGGCCCCGAAGCGGAAGTTCGGCCAGACACCTTCGTCGCTGAATCGCAACCACGGCGGGAGGGTGTCTGCCTTCGCCACGCCCGCGCGGGCGTCGTTCAGCACCGCCTGATTGAACCCTGACCGGCCGCGCCCGACCTGATCCGGGACGTAGACGGGGTGGCCCTTCCGGACGAAGTACTCGTCCCACCCCATCCGGCCGTCCGGGGTCGTCTCCCACGACTTGCCGGTCAAGGTTGCGCCGTGGAGCATCACGACCGGGACAGCGCCCTCCCCGCCTTGCGGCACCATGAACCGCACGTACATCTGGTTGATGGTGATGTGGCCGCCCGGTCCCAGGTTCCCCAATTGCCCTGGCGTCTGCTCGACCGACTCGCCGCCGACGAAGAAGCTGCCTTGCGCCTTCAGCACCAGGGGCGTCTCGGGCGTCTTCACATCGGCGAGGGCCTGGGCCCTCGCACCCACCGGGATCGCTACGACGCTCGCCAGCGCGGCGACCGCCAACACCGCGGAGAGGGACCACACCGAAGATCGCTGGGTGACCACGCGCTGTCTCCTTTGTGTGCGAGGCCGTCCGGGCCGGATGATGGATGGGCTCGGGGGCCGACCTCGTGACCGTGTAACTGGTAGCGTAGGCCCACACGGACTGACTCCGTTGCTGGTTTGGGTGAATAGTTTGCCTGTTTCTCCGAACGGCCGGTCGCAGGATCAGGCACAATACCTCCCGGAGCCGTGGTGAGCCCGCGGACAGGCACGCCGGCGGCGAAACACGCCGCAGGCCTCAGGAGGAGCGCACATGCGAGAGCACCGGTCCGGGATCTCGCGCGCCGTCGCGTCGAACCGAGGGCGAGGGCACTTGAGGCTGGCCGGTCCTTCGGCGCACTCCACCCAGGCTCGGCGTCCTGGGGAACCTCGTCCCGAGAGCCTCGCGCGGCTGGCCTCGTTGCTGGCTGCACACACGCCGTACGACGGGTCCTTCCCGCTCCGCGTCGCAGGCGTGCACGCCATCCGGCGATCCTCGGTGTCGCGCGACATGGTGCGCGCGACGGTCGCGCCCGCCCTCTGTGTGGTGGCCCAGGGCGCCAAGGTCGTCGTCCTCGGGCGCGAGGTCTTCGCGTACGACTCGTCGCGGATGATTGCCTACTCGGTGGAACTGCCGGTGGCCGCCCAGATCGTCCGGGCAAGTCAGCGGGAGCCCTTTCTCGCGCTCAAAATCGATCTCCACGCCTACAAGATCGCCGAGTTGAGTCTCAAGGTCTTCCCCCACGGCGTGCCCAGCCCACGTGACACCCGGGCCCTGTGCGTCGGGCAGACCACCACCGCCATCGTGGACGCCGCGGCACGATTGGTCGAACTGATGGCCGACCCCACCGACGCGGAGCTGTTCGCGCCACTGGTCATCGACGAGATCCTGATGCGCCTCCTCCGCAGTTCGATCGGCCCTCGGGTCGCGTTACTCGGGCAGCAGGAGTCTGGAGTGCGGCGCGTCACCAAGGCGGTGACCTGGGTGCGCGAGAACTTCGCGCAGCCCATCAGAGTCGAGGAACTCGCCGACCTGGCGAACATGAGCCTGTCGTCGTTCCACCAGCACTTCAGGGCGGTGACGGCGATGAGCCCGTTGCAGTATCAGAAGGTCTTGCGGCTTCACGAAGCGCGCCGACTGATGCTGGCGCGCATGCTGGACGCGGGCAGCGCGGGACGCCACGTCGGATACCTCAGCGCATCCCAGTTCAGTCGCGAGTACACGCGCCTGTTCGGCAGCGCCCCGACACGCGACATCGCGCGACTGCGCGAGGATGGTGCGGTCGCGGACAACACCCGCTAGATCGTCATCCCGGACGACCGCGCCGGATGCTGCGTTCTCACGGCCGCCGCGACACCGCGCGTGAGCCGACTGGCGCACGACGTGGGCAATATCCTACTAATTAGATAGACATTCAAGGCCAACCTGTCTACACTCCCCCCCATCCACTTTCGCAGATTCACGGGATACGCAACCCGGCGGTGACCCGCGCTCGGCGGGTCCGCCGGACTCGGCAGGGAGCAGTCGGACGATGCGCACACGCTCACGAGTCCTTACCCCGGTCCCCGGGGCCTGGCTGGCGGTTTGTCTGCTTGGCCTGCTGCCCGCGACGGCGCACGCCGGGCCGAAGCCGCCCAACATCCTGTTCATCATCATGGACGACGTGGGCATCGACCAGATGCGGGCGTTCGGGTACGGCGGCGACGTGCCCCCGCGCACACCGACCATCGACAGGATCGCCGGCGCTGGCGTCCGCTTCAACAATACCTGGTCGATGCCCGCCTGCTCGACCAGCCGTTCGGTCTTCTTCGACGGCCGCTTCCCGTTGCGCACGAACGTGCTCGGCGCGCAGGGCCCGGACGACCTGTCGAACTCGCACGTCTCGCCGTTCGAGACCACGACGCCCAGGCTGCTGAAGAAGCGGGGCTATCAGAGCGCGTTGTTCGGCAAGTTCCATCTCGGGCTGCAGGGGACCAACCCGTTCCGCTATGCCATGCCCGTATCGCTCGGCTGGGACTACTTCTCGGGGGCGCTCGACGAATCCGGCGACCCGGCGTCTATCGACACCACGGCGGGGGGCGTGGCCCCACCTGGCACCTGGACCTGCGGCTTCGTTCCCGGCTCCGATCAGACGAGTCCCGCCGACCCAGGTTACTCCGGCGCCGACTGGGGCGCCTGTTACGCGGCCGACAACACCTGTCAGCCCATGGAAACCGTGGCGGGAATCCCGCCGGGCCGGACCTGCCGGGACAGCGGCGGCATCTTCGATCCAGGCCAGGCGTGCCAGGAGACGCGGCCCCCGAACATCAACTTCTCGACCCTCAGCGCGCATTACGTGTCGCCCCTCGTCATCAACCACGAGAGCGGCGCCGTGGAAGTCGTGCCGCTCACCGATCTCCGCGCGCGGACCTACCGCGGCAGCGTCCCGGTGGACGCCGCCATCGAGTGGATTGCGCGTCAATCGAAGACCACGCCCTGGATGGCGACGGTGAGCTTCGCGTCGGCCCACACCCCCGTCATGCAGCCGCCGCCCGCCCTGCTGGCGTCGGGCGCCGCCGCCACCAGCGGTCTCGACTGCGCGGACGCCATCGCGCAACGGGTGTTGACGAACCAGATGGTCGAGGCCCTCGACACGGAGATCGGGCGGCTGCTCGTGGCCACGGGCCTCGCCCGCCGTGGCCGGGACGGGGGCATCGTGTACCGGCCAGGCGACACGGACACGATGGTCGTCATCGTCGGCGACAACGGGAGCTTCGGCAACACGGTGAAGCTCCCCTTCGACCCGACGCGGGCCAAGGGCACGGCGTACCAGACGGGCGTGTGGGTGCCCGTCGTCGTCGCCGGGCCGCTGGTCAGGCAGCCGGGCCGCACCGTCACCCACATGACGAACATCGCCGACCTCTACCAGTTGTTCGGCGAGATCGCCGGCCTCAACGTGCCGAAGAGCGTCCCACGGACGATTGACTCGGTGGCCATGCTGCCCTACCTGCGCGACCCGCAGCACGGCGCCATCCGCAAGTGGAACTTCACCCAGGTGGGCCCGAACCTCCAGGCGAACGGCAGCCTCAACGGTCCGTGCACCATTGCCAGCACCTGCACCCAGATTCCCGTGACGAAGAGCGTCTGCGAGGACAACGGCGGGGTCTGGTGGGGAGCCGGCGCGGACAACCCGGACCTGCCGCCTGAGGGTCTCAAGCTGTGCTGCGAGGTCAACGTGTGGCTCACGGAGCATACGCCGGAAGGAGAAGATCCGCCGCGTTATACGATTCAGCCGCTGTCGGCCGCCGCCATCCGCAACGCACGGTACAAGGTGGTCCGGAACTCGACCCAGCTGAATGACGCGGCGTTCACCCGGTGCGAACCGACGACGACGAACGAATTCTACGAGGTCGATCAGGCCGTGCCCACGCCGAAGCTCGACCGCGAGGGACTCGATCTCCTGCAGTTGCCGAAGCTCACGCCGAAGCAGCAGGCCAGCTACGCCGCCCTGTCGACGCAGCTCGACCGGATCCTCGCTTCGCAGCCGGCCTGCCCCGGCGACGGCAATCTGGACGGCGTGGTGGATCGGCGGGACGTGGCGGACTGGCAGACCTACGCGGCGTTCACGCAGGGCAAGTCGAGCTGGTACGACCTCAATATCGACGGCAGGACCGACGCGGACGATCTGGCGATCATCCAGGCGCACATGGGCACGCGGTGCGCGAAGTAGCGGGTGGGTAACGGCCGACGGGCGAGTCCGTCTTCACGATTCCGGGCGGCGCGCCGCGCGCCTGACGCGCCGCCCGGCGGTCAACCTACAGTTCGCGAATCTTGATGTTGCGGAACCAGATGGCGTAGCCGTGGTCCTGGAGGCCGATGTAGCCTTCCTTCGCGATGCCCTCGAGGAACCCCGGGAACGTCTTGAACTTGCTGTTCTGCACCATGGCGTCCCACTCGGGCGTCCACAACGTGTACTCGACCACCTTCATCCCGTTCTGCGTGTGCGTCACCTTCCCGTCCTTCACGCGGACGACGATGGTGTTCCACTCGCCGACGGGCTTCACGCTCTTCGGGTCGGCCGCCAGCATGTCGTAGAGCGACCCGGCGAGGTGGCTGGCGATCTTGTTGTCGGTGGCGTCGACGTTGTCGAGCACCTGCACCTCGGGCGCCGCGAAGTAGATCGGCTTGCCGGGCACTTCGCGCACGTTGAAGAAGATGCCTGAGTTGCCGGCCTTCTCGGTCTTCCAGTCGATCGACAGCTCGAAATTGCGGTACTGCTTCACCCCGTACAGGATGTCGCCGCCGGCGCCCTGGCCGGGTTTCTTCCCCGGGGCCGTGAAGACCTTCATGGCCTGGTCTTCGATCACCCAGTTGGCGGGCATGGCGGTGCCATTGCACTGGCGCCAGCCATCGAAACTGGTGCCGTTGAACAGGAGCACCCAGCCCTGTTTCTTCTCGGCGTCCGAGAGTGTGTTGGGGGCCTGGGCCCACGAGGGCGCGGAGACGGAGAGGGCCAGGAGGGCGGCAATGGCGGAACGGACGATGGTGGTGTGCATGCGTGCAGTGCCTCGTGATGAACGGCAGGAAACGCCGCGGAGGATAGTACGGCCAACCGCAAGGTGGAAACCTACGGCAGGACGGCCGTGGCGGGCGTGCAGTTCGGGTTCTGAGGGTTCGCGCCCGCCGGCTGCATGCCGGCGGGCAGCCCTTCCGGAACCTAGCGCTTCTTGGCCTTCTTGACGACCTTCTTGCCCACCTTGACGACGGGCGTCTTGGCGGCCTTCTTGGCGGGCTTGGCCGCCTTCCTGGCCGGTTTCGCGGCCTTCTTGGCCGGCTTCTTCGCCGCCTTCTTGGCGGGCTTGGCGACCTTCTTGGCCGGTTTCGCCACCTTCTTGGCCGGCTTCGCCGCCTTCTTCACGGGCTTGGCGGCCTTCTTGGCCGGTTTCTTTGCCGCCTTCTTCTTCGGGGCTGGCGCAGGTGCCGGGGCAGGCTCCGGGGCTGGCACGGGCGCGGGCGCTTCGGCCACGGGAGCCGGCGCGTCGGTCACAACGGGTGTCTCGTCCATGGTAGCGTCCTCCGCTCCGTCGGCGTTCGTGCGACGGAGTCATGCATCACGCGCAGTATAGGGACGCGCCATCAGGCCTGCAAGATCGAAAACGCACTCGACGCCTGCTGCAGGGCGACGCGACCTGCCTGGTCACTTCCGGGCCCCGGCCGGTCGGCTCCCCGGTCGCGCCGACGCGCGCAGCAGGCGCCCGTCGGCTGTTCGGCACGTCCACACCCCGCTGACCTCGTTGAACACGCACGGATCGGCCGCGCCGTCGCCATCGAGATCACACGCGACAGGAACCGTGCCGGCGGAACGGCCCGGCCGCCACGTTCGACTGGCGATGCCGTCCACCAGCCATTCGCCCGTTGCCAGCCGGAATACGGCGCGATCGATGGCCCCGTCCCCGTCGTAGTCCGCCGGAACCGGGATGTCGCCCTCTCGACCCCATCTCGCCATCCGGCCCTCGAGCCCGATCCACTCACCCGTTGCCGGGCGGAACACGGTCGGCTCGGCCGTGCCATCGCCGTCGAAGTCCGCGGGGACCGGTTGATCGCCGGCTTCCCCCAAGGTGACGGGGTCGGCGCCGACGATGGACCAGGTGCCCGTGGCAGGCCTGAAGACCGCGAAGTCAGCCGCACCGTCGCCATCGTAGTCCGCTGGAACCGGCCGGTCGCCGGGTTCACCGTAGATTTCGGGCGAGCCTGAACCGATGCGCCACCCGGCCGTGGCCGGGTCGAACGCTGCCGGGTCGGTGCGGCCGTCGCCGTCGAAGTCGGCTGGCACCGGCGTCCAGCCTGGCGCGTCCGGGCCCGGCACATCGTCCAGCCCCGGAATGAACCACGCCCCGGACACGGGGTCGACCAACGCGAGATCTGCGTATCCGTCCCCGGTGAAGTCGAGCGCCGTCGGCAGACGGCCGACTCTCACCTGACGCGCGCCGCGCACGAGAATGTGGTGGCCGTCCACGCTGCCCCGGCCGACGAGGCTGCCGGATGCGCCTCCGACCGGTGTCATGGTGTAGGTCAGCAACCGGCGCCCGGCATCGAAGAACGGTCCCCACCGCAGCGTGCGTGATTGGGGATCCCAGCCCGCCCCATCGCTCGCCTCCAGCGGCACCCAGCCTGGCGGCAGCGAGTCTTCGGCAGCCCAGACCAGGGTCGACGCGGCCGGCCGGGCGGTGATGGTGACCTGCCACGTCGCACTGCGTGGCACCCTGCGCACGCGGGCCTGCAGCGTCGAGGCGCGGCCCGCCTCCCGATCTCCATACTGGAGGCTCGGACCGCCGGGCGCGCCGGGAACCCAGCACAGGGGGCAGTCACCGGCGATCCGGTGGTAGGCTTCGCCGGCCCGCCACAGGAATCCCCCTCGCGTCACGAAGTCGATAGGAATCGGATTGGGTGGCAGGGTCCAGATCTCGCCTCGCTTCCACGCCGCGCCGTACGCCGTCATCTCATCGATGACCACCCGCCAGTTCGAGTTGAGATCCGCCGGGTGTGTCTCGCACGGGCCGCTCGTCAGCGTGCCCGTGATGGCCTCGCTGTGGCCGTCGAAACTCGCCACGCCCGCAAATGTGAAGAGCCCTGACGCCGACGCGGGTGGCGTCACGACGTAGGTGAGGGTCCTCGCGAGCCCGTCGAGGAACAGGCCGAACTTCACCTTCCCGGTTGCGGCATCGAACACGCCGCCATCGGACACGTCAGAGACACCCCACCCGCCTGGCGGCAGGTCTTCGACGGCGTAGCTGACCACGCCCGCCCCCGGGCTCACGGCGATCGTCACCAGGAACCCGCCGCCCGCGATGTAGCAGCCGTTCATCATCCGGACGGCGGTCCCGGTGCCGCCGCCGAACGTGAATCCCCCGGCCAGCGTGGCAGAGTTACCGTCCCCGTTAGTGACGACCACTGCCACGCTGCCCGCTGCGTGGGGCGGTGTCGTGGCCGTGATGCGCGTGCTGGTCAGGACCGTCACACTCGTCGCCGGCGCGCCTCCCACGGTGACAGTGGCGCCCGGCAGGAATCCGGTGCCGGTCAGCGTGACGACGGTGCCCCCCGAAACCGGGCCGGCCGGCGGGCTCACCGACGTGAGCGTGGGCGGTGTGGCCGGCACCACGTCGAGTGTGACCGTCCGGGTGGCCGGCGTGTAGTTGGCCCCGTCTGCCGGCGTGAAGGTCACGGACAACACCTGGTCGTTCCCGACGGGCAACACGGTTCCCGCCGACGGCGTGTAGATCAGCGTGCCGGCCTGCGGCACGGTGGCATTGAGCTGACCGCCACCCAGCGGGGTGCCGTAGGTGATGGCCGCCGGCTCGGGCCATGTGATGACGGGCGTCGCCTTCAGCACGTCGATGGTGACCGTCGCGTTGGCGGTGCTGTAGTTCAGGACGTCGTTCGGCGAGAAGAACACCGACAACACCTGTCCCGCCCCCGCCTCGAGGATCTCACCAGCCGGCGGCGTGTAGACGAAGGTCCCCGGAACATTCGCCGTGGCATTGAGCTGGGCGGCGCCGAGCGGGGTTCCGTAGGTGATGGCCGCCGGATTGGCCCACGTGATCACGGGCGTCGCGTGGGTGACGTCGATAGTGACCGTGGAGGTGGCCTGGGTGTAGTTCGTGCCGTCCTCCGGCGTGAAGGTCACCGACAGCGTGTGGTGTCCCACACTGAGCACCACGCCCGACGCCGGGGTGTACAAGAACGAGCCGGCGACGTTGGCCGTCGCGTTCAACTGCGATGCGCCCAGGGGCGTCCCGTACACGAGGGGCGCCGGCGCCGGCCACGTGAGGATGGGCGCCGCTTTCCCGACGTCGAGGTGGACGGTCTTCGTCGCGACGGTGTAGTTGACCAGGTCAGCGGGCGTGAAGGTGACCATCAGCGGGCGGTCCTGCCCCGCATCCAGCACCGTGCCGGCCGGCGGGTCGTAGACGAACGTTCCGGCAACGTTCGCCGTGGCATTCAGCTGGGCGCCGGACAGCGCCGTGCCGTACGTGATGCCGGCCGGGTCGTTCCACGTGATGACCGGAGCCGCCTTCGCCACCGCGTAGTGATGCGTCACGCTCCGTGTGAGTCCGGCCCGGTCGGTGCCCGTCACGGTAAAGGTCTTGTCCCCCGCCGGCGACGTGCTGATGTTCGCACCATTGGCCACGGTCCCCACGCAGGACGCGAGGCCCGACGTGGCGTCGCTGCAACTGAAACCCGCCGCCACCGCCTGGTTCAGGCTGTAGTTGGCGCCCTCCGGCGGTGTGGTCAGCGTGACGGATGGTTGCGTGGCGTCGCGCTTGATCGTGACGGTCCGGGAGCTGGTCCCGCCGCCGCTGGTCGCGGTACACGTGTAGTCGGTGCCCGTCGTGTCGACGGTCAGGTTCGCCGCCGAGCAGCCGGTGGTGGAGGTGATGGAAGAATCCGGATCGGTGACGGTCCACGCCACCGTGACGTTGCTCGTGTACCAGTTGTCGAGGCCGAGGGTCCCGGTCACCGTCACGGCAATCTCAGGAGGCGTGGTGTCGTTGAGGCCGATCAGTTCGACCCGGCGGACCCGGTGGTGGTACATGTCGGAAATGAGCAGGGCGCTGCCGGATCCAAACGCCAGGCCAAAGGGATTCCACAAACCGGCTTCGGTGGCCGGCCCGCCATCGCCGAGGGCATCCGTGATGCTGCCGGCTATCGTCACGATGGTCCCGTCGGTGGCCCGCACCATGCGGACCCGGTTGTTGAGGCGGTCCGAGATGTACAGATTCCCCTGCGAGTCGGTGAGCACGGCCAGTGGCTGGTTCAGTTGCGCCGCGGTTGCGGCCCCGCCATCTCCCGAAAACCCCCATGTCCCGTTGCCGGCCACCGTCGTGATGACGCCCCCCGAGACCCGGCGGACTCGGTGGTTGAACTGGTCCGCGATGTAGACGTCCCCGCCGCTGTGGACGTGCACCCCGGCAGGGCCCCAGAGCCTGGCGGTGGTCGCGGCGATGCCGTCGCCGTTGTACCCGTAGTCGTCAGTGCCCGCAATCGTCCTGATGAGCCCGGTGTTCAGATCGACACGGCGGACCCGGTTCGCCCACGCCTCTCCGCCTCCACTCGGTTGTTCGGCGATGTAGAGTCCGCCCGACCCGTCCACGGCCAGGCCCACCGGCGACGGCACGCCTGTCCCTGTGGCCGGCACGTCTTCGCCGGCGTTCGTCCACGTCCCGTCGCCGGCCACCGTCGTGATGATGCCGGTGGTGGCATGCACCCTTCGCACGCGGTGATTCCACGTGTCGGCGATGTACAGGTGGCCGGAGGCGTCGAGGGCGATGCCGTGCGGGTTGTTGAGCAGCGCCACCGTGGCCAACTGGTTGTCGCCGCCGTAACCGCCGAAGCAGTTGTAGAACTCGTCGCAGGGGCTCGACCCCGCCACCGTCGTGATCACTCCACCCGACACACGGCGTACCCGCTGCGAGATGTTGTCGACGAAGTAGATGTCTCCGTTGGCCGCGACGGCAATGCCCACGGGACGGTTGATCCGGGCACCAGTCGCGGATCCGCCGTCGCCCGTGAATCCCGGTTCACCCGTCCCGATCACCGTGGTGATGATCCCGCTGGTCACCCTGGGAGAGATCTCCATCGGCGCGATCCGGGCACGGACGGGCGCGATCTGGGGCCCGGGCCGTGCGTCGAGGACCACGACAACGGCCGCGAGTCCAATCGTGATGCCGATCAACACGGACGGGCGCGGAGCACCGATGGGCAGCATCGCAACCTCCTGGCGCGCCCGGACCGGGCGCGAGGGAGACTGGTCAGGACGGACGGCTGCGCAGCCTGCGTACAGGTCGTGGACGGGAGGAACGCTGTGATGAGTCCGACCGACGCCCGTGCCACGCGGGGCGCCGGCTCGTACAAGGTGCAGACAGGTGCACCGCAAGCAGCGGGGGGCCCGTGAGGCGGTCGAGGATCGAGATCTCGACCGTGAGCCTGCACGTCAGAGTATCGGAGGGAGAACCAGTCAAGTCAAGCGGCGCCAGCCCCGTATCGCCCCGGCCTCCGGCCCCCTTCTCCAGCCCTCTCTAGCCCCTCTCTAGCCCCGGGCCCCCGGCCCCGAGTAACATCGCCCCATGCGGCCGCTCAAGATCGGCATCACCGGGGTCCGCGGCATTGTCGGCGAGACCCTGTCCCCGGAACTCGTCGTGTCGTTTGCCCAGGCATTCGGCACGTATCTGGACGGCGGCCGGGTGCTGGTCGGGCGCGACACACGCCCCTCGGGGCCGATGGTCCAGTCGGCCGTGGTCGCGGGCCTGCTGGCGGCGGGCTGCGACGTGGTGGATCTTGGCATCTGTCCGACGCCGACGCTGCAGCTCACCGTGCGCGACACCGACGCGGTCGGCGGCATTTCGATCACCGCGGGCCACAACCCGTCCAACTGGAACGCGCTCAAGTTCGTCCGCCACGACGGCCTCTACCTGAACAGCACCCAGGCCGAGGAACTGCTCGACATCGTCCACCAGGGCGAGTTCGACAAGGCCACCTGGGACCGGATCCACAGCCGCGTCGACGCGCAGGACGCCGTGCCCCACCACGTGGCCCGGCTGATGGAGGCCTTCGACGTGGAGGCTATCCGCCGGCGCCGCTTGCGCGTGGCCGTCGACTGCTGCAACGGCGCCGCCTCCATGCTGGTGCCCCGATGGCTCGAGGCGATGGGCTGCACGGTGTTGGCCATCAACGACGACGTCACCGCGCCGTTCCCGCACCAGCCGGAGCCCAAGCGCGAGACGATGGCGCAGTTGAAGGCGGTGGTCCGCGCCGGCGGCGCCGACATGGGCTTCGCGCACGACGCCAACGGCGAGCGCCTGGGCCTGGTGACGGCCGACGGCGTGGCGCTGTCGGAAGAGCTGACGCTCGTGCTGGCCGCGTCGATTGCCCTCCAGGCGTCGCCCGGCACGGTGGTCACCAACATCTCCACCACGCGTGCCGTCGACGATGTGGCGGCGCGCCACGGGGCACGGGTGGTGCGGACGGCAGTGGGCCAGTCGTTCGTGTCCGAGGCGATGCTCGAGCATCAGGCGGTGATCGGCGGGGAGGGCAATGGTGGCGTGGCCGTGCCCCGGATCCTGGCGTCGCACGACGCGGCGGCCACCGAGGCCCTCGTCCTCGAGTTCATGGCGCGCACCGGCACGTCGCTGCACGCGTGCGTCATGAACCTGCCGCGTTATCACATGCTCAAGCTCGACTTCCCGGTCAAACCCAGCGCGATCTACGGAATCCTGCAGGCATTCCGCGAGGACGTGGAGGCCGAGCACCCGGACGCGGACGTGTCGGACGGCGTCAAGGTCACGTGGCCGGACGGCTGGGTCCACGTGCGATCGTCGCAGACGGAGTCGATGATCCGCATCATCGCCGAGGCCCCCACGCCCGAGCGGGCCGGCGCCATGGCGGACTGGGCCCGGGATCAACTGGGGGCTAGAGGCTAGAGGCTGGAGGCTAGGGGCTAGCGGCTTTGGGCTGGAGGCTTGCCCCTTCTGTCTTCTGTCTTCTGTCTTCTGTCTTCTGACAAGGATCAACCACCGATGCGTGCCATACCAACCCTGAAGATCTCCATCTCCGGCGTGCGCGGCGTGGTGGGCGACTCGCTCACGCCGACGCTGCTGGCACGCTTCGCGCAGGCCTTCGGCACGTACGCCGGGTCGGGCACGGTCGTCGTGGGACGCGATACGCGCACCTCGGGCGAGATGGTGCGCCAGGCGGTGTTCTCGGGTCTGCTGTCGAGCGGATGCCGGGTCGTCGATCTCGACGTGGTGCCCGTGCCAACCGTTCAGTTGGCGGTCCGGCACCGGCGGGCGCAGGGTGGCATCGCCATCACGGCGAGCCACAATCCGGCTGAGTGGAACGCGCTGAAGTTCATCGGCCCCGACGGCCTGTTTCTCGGCCCCGGGCCGGCCCGCGAACTGCTCGATATCTATCATCAGGGCGAATACGTGAAGGTGGCCGGCGCGGCGATGCGCTCCGTGGAGCGCATGACGAACGCGCCCGATCTGCACCTGCAGGCGATCCTCGACGCCGTCGGCCCCTTGCCCGTTGGCAGCCGGCGACTGCGCGTCGCGCTCGATTCGTGCAACGGCGCCGGCTCCCTCGTGACGCCTCGACTGCTCGAGGCCCTCGGTGCCGACGCGGTGACGATCAACGTGACGCCCAACGGCCTGTTCCCGCGGCCGGCCGAACCGCTGCCCGGGAACCTGGGCGCGTTGTGCCAGGCCGTGAAGACCCACCAGTGCGACGTGGGCTTCGCGCAGGACATGGACGCCGACCGCCTGGCGATCGTCGATGAGCGGGGCGAGGCCATCGGCGAGGAACTGACGCTGGTCCTGGCGTCGTGGTTCGTCCTCAGCCGCACGCCGGGGCCCGTCGTGGCGAACCTGTCGACGACGTCGGCCCTCGACGCGGTGGCCGCGCGGTTCGGCTGCGCCGTGGGGCGCAGCAAGATCGGCGAGGCCAACGTCACGGAGCGGATGCGCGCCGACCGCGCGGTGATCGGCGGCGAAGGCAACGGCGGCGTCATCTACCCGCACATCAACTTCGGCCGCGACAGCCTCACCGGCATCGCCCTCGTCCTGCACCTGCTGGCCGCCACCGGCCGGACGGTGTCGGCACTCGTGGCTGACCTGCCGCCGTTCCGGATGGTGAAGGACAAGATCACCTGCCCGTCGAACCGGATTCCCGACGTGCTGCGCATGGTGAAACGCGAGTTCGGCCAGCACCGCCTCGACACGCGCGACGGCGTCAAGGTGGTCCTCGAGGACGGCCGCTGGTTCCTGGTGCGCGGCTCGAACACCGAGCCCATCGTCCGCGTGGTCGCCGAGGCGGGCACGGACGCCGATGCGCGGACGCTCGTGGACGACCTGATGGCGCGCGTGCAGGCGACGCTCGCCGGTTGACGCGCCGCAGCAGGCGCGGCCGTCAGGCTGCCGTTCCGTCGCCGGCGAGGCGTTCCCGCACGCGGGCCAGGAGCGCCGTCGGCGTAAAGGGCTTCTCCAGGAAAGCAGACCCGCCGGCCGAGATGCCCATCCGGACGGCGGCATCCGCCGTGTAGCCGGAGATGAACAGCGTCCGCGTCCGCGGCGATGCGGCCACGACGCGCTCGGCGAGTTCCCACCCGCCCATGCCGGGCATCACGACGTCCGTCACCAGCAGGTCCAGCGTGCCGCCCAGGAGCCCGGCCAGGTGCAGGCCCTCTTCGCCATTGGGCGCGCTGTGGACGGTGTAGCCCGCCCGCTGCAGGACTGACGTCGCCAGTTCCCGCACGCCCTGCGCATCTTCCACGACGAGGATGATGCCAGACTGCGGCCCCGCCGCCGGCGCCGCCGGACCGTCCGCGCCCTCGGCCGCGCCCGTGCCGTCGGCCTTCGGGAGGAATACCTTGAACGTCGATCCGCAGCCCACTTCGCTGTAGACCCAGACGTACCCCCCGCTCTGCCTGACGATGCCGTGCACCGTCGCGAGCCCGAGCCCGGTGCCGTGGTCCTTCGTGGTGAAGAACGGCTCGAACACCCGTTCGACCGTGGCGGCGTCCATGCCGACGCCCGTGTCGCTCACGGCCAGCATCACGTAGGGCCCCGGCGCCACCTCGGCGTGGGCGAGGGTCGCCGAGTCGTCAAGAAAGACGTTGCTGGTCTCGACGGTGAGCGTCCCGCCTTTCGGCATGGCGTCGCGGGCGTTGACGGCGAGGTTCAGCAGCACCTGCTCCATCTGGCCCGGATCCACGCGCACGTTCCAGAGGCCGTCACCCAGGATCGAACGCAGCGTCACGTCCTCGCCGATGACCCGGCGCAGCAGGCGGTCGAGGCTGGCCACGAGCTCGTTGGGATTGATCACGCGCGGCTGCAGGATCTGTCGGCGGCTGAAGGCGAGCAAACGGCGCGTGAGGCGCGTGGCGCTCGAGGCGGCGTCGGCGATCGCGCGCACCTCCTCGGCGACGGACTCCGTCAGATGTTCGTCCAGCAGGATCATCTCGCTGTGGCCGGCGATGACGGTGAGCAGGTTGTTGAAGTCATGCGCGATGCCGCCAGCGAGACGGCCGATGGCGTCCATCTTCTGCGCCTGGCGCAACTGCGCTTCGAGCGCGTGCCGCTCGGTGACGTCCCGGAACGACACGACGGCGCCGACGATGGTGTCGGCCTCCCGAATCGGCGTGCACAGCGCCTCGACCGGGATGCGGCGGCCGTGTCGGCTGACAAACTCCGCCGCCATCGTCTGGGCCACGCCTTCCCGCAGCGTCCGCATGATCGGCAGCGGCGCCCCCGTGGCGTCGGTCTGCTGGCCCACGCGGACGCAGAAATCCGATCCGAGCCATTCCGCCGCGCCGTAGCCGAGCAGGCCCTCCGCGGCCTGGTTGCTGAACGTGACGCGACCGTCACGGTCCAGACCCACGATGCCTTCGCCGACCGACGCCAGCACGAGGCGGTACTGTCGCGAGAGCGTCTCGAGCGACGCCGCCATCTGGTCGAAGTCCCGGCCCAGCTCACTGAGTTCGCCCATGCCGCCGCCGAGTGCCGCCCGCACGCCGGCCGCGCCGGCGGCGATCCGGCCGGCTGCCCGCCGCAACACGTCGATGGGCTTCACCAGCATGGCGTCCGCGGCGTAGGCCGCCAGCATCACGGTGAGCAGCATCAGGCCAACCAGGATGCCCGCGGCCCAGGCCTGTTTGATCGTGGTTGCGTGGGTGGCAGCAGGGAGCGTCACCAGCACGAACATCGCGGGCCCGGGGCCACCAACGTCCAGCGGGCGTACCGCCTGCCAGACCTGCTGCCCGCCCGCATCGGTGAACTCGACGACGGCAGGCACCGGTGAGAGCGCGACGGTGTGCTCGACCGTCGATCCGCGGGCCTGGCCGGAAGACGGCCACTCCGCCAGAATCGCCCCGGCGCCGTCGGTGACGGTCACGCGGACGCCGGCGGGCAACGCCAGCCCCGCCAGCAACTGGTCGAGCGACCGAAGATCGAAGGACGCGAAGACCAGTGCCTGTGCCTGTCCGCGATCGTCGAGCAGCGGCAGGGCAAAGGCGATCGTCGGCATGCCCTGCAGGCGACCCAGTTGAAAGTCGCCCACGGCAAACCCGCCGCGCGCCAGCGCCCGTTGCACGTAGGGCCGATCCGCCAGATTGAGGCCGGACGGCGTCGGCAACGATCCGCAGAAGACGTTCCCCGAGGGATCCAGGGCCCCGATCATGGCAACGTGCGGCTGGCGGGCAGCCAGCCACAACGCGGCCCGCTCGCAACCGGCCCGGTCGAACGCGGCGACGGAGGGGTGCGTCGCAAACCCGTCGAGCAGGCCCCGGGCCGTGTCGACAAGGCGCTGCTGCTGGGTGGCGGCCAACTGGACGGCCTGTTCCGCCGCGAGGCGCTGGCTGTCACGGACGTCCGCGCGCTGGAGCGCCACGGCATACAACAGCGCGGCGAGCCCCGGACCCGCGGCCAGGAGCACGAGCGCCACCACGCGCAGACGCAGACTGGGCGGCTTCACTTGGGAGGTCGGGCATTCCGGGGGGCACGAATGCCTCGCTGCAGGGTGTTTCTAGCATGCCTCCTGCCCCGCTGCAAGCCGGCATCTGGTATCCTTCGACTGCCCGTCCTGCGCGTCGGTCGTCCGCCTGTCGCTCCGGGGCATCACCATGACGCACTCCACCGTTCGCGCGTGCCTGTTCGTCCTCCTCCTGGGGGCCCTGCGGCCGACGATGCCGGCCTCCGCCCAGCCCGCCGCCCCCGTGGCGGCAGGGCTCGAGGCCGCCGTGGCGGCCGAGGTGAACGCGTTCGGGGGCAAGGTGTGGATCTACGCGAAGAACCTCGACACGGGGGCGACGTTCAGCCTGCGCGGCGGGGAGCGCGTCCGCACCGCGAGCACGATCAAGCTGCCCATCCTCATCGCGCTGCACACGGCGGTGGCGGCCGGCAAGGTGCGCTGGACCGATGAGGTGCTGCTGACGAAGGAGAAGAAGGTCTCCGGGTCAGGCGTCCTGACCGAACTCGCCGACGGCACGCGGCTCACGCTGCGCGACGCCGCCAACCTGATGATCGTCGTCTCCGACAACACGGCGACGAACCTCGTGCTGGACGCGATCACGGCGGACTACGTGAACGAGGTGATGGACGGCCTCGGCTTTCCGCACACCCGATCGCTGCGCAAGGTGATGGGCGGCGGGCCCAGCAAGGCCAACGAGGACCCGACGCTGCGGCTCTACGGGCTGGGCGTGTCCACGCCGCGCGACATGGTGGAGATGCTCGAGCGGCTGGAGCGCGGCACGATCGTGAGCCCCGAGGCCTCGAAGGACATGCTCGAGACGCTGAAGCGGGAGCAGTACGCCGACGGCAT
Organism: uncultured Vicinamibacterales bacterium; assembly: GCA_964396055.1. Lineage (GTDB taxonomy): Bacteria > Acidobacteriota > Vicinamibacteria > Vicinamibacterales > JAKQTR01 > CAYJPV01. The sequence goes on from CAYNDV010000002.1 coordinate 39,385, forward strand.
CGGGCGGACGCTGCTGGACGTGACGATCGCCTCCAAGTCCGGGGCGCTCGATCGCCTGCGCAGCGACGTGGCCCTGGTCTACTCGCGCAGGGGCCGCATCGCGACGGCCATCACCGTGGACGACATGCCGGAGATCCACTACTCGGTGGACAACCCGGGCCTGCTGTTGATCTCCCGGCTCTCGCTGCTGCTGCTCGACGGGCTCGCGACGCCGGCCGGCACCAGGTAGCGGCGGCCGGGGAGCCCGCCCCGCCACCTCGCGGCTCGCGGTGGCCAGCGCTGCCCACTCGCGGGCCAGAGTGGCGGCGTCCGCGGCGAGGCGTTCGAGCGAACCGGCCTCGCCGCCCGTGCAGACACTGGCGCCCCCGGCGCCGGAAGTGGCGTGATCCGTGGGGCTTGCTACGCGAGTCTGACGGTCTCGCCGTAGGGTCTCAGGTGCGTGTCGCTGGTCAACAGCAGCATGCCCTCCGCCCGGCTCTGCGCCACCAGGAGGCGGTCGAAGGGGTCCCGGTGATGGGGAGGCAGGGAGGCGACGCCGGCGGCGTGGGTGCCGGTCACCGGCAGTTCGTCGAAGCCGCTCGGCGCCAGTGCCTCGCGGACCGCGGCCGGATCGGCATCGAGCTTTCCGAGTGACGCCTTGATCGCGACCTCCCAGATGGAGGCCGCGCTCACGAACACGTGGTGGGCGTCGATGAGCCGGCGCGCCTCACGCGTGAGGCGGCGGGAATCGGCGAGGGCCCAGAGCAGAATCTGGGTGTCGAGCAGGAGGGACCTCACGGCCGGCGCCCTTCGAAGAGGGCCAGCACCTCGTCCGGCAACGGGGCATCGAAGTCCGCCCCGATGCGGATGCGTCCTTTCAGGACCCCGAGACGCTTCGGCCGCGGGGGATCCGCCATCGGCACCAGACGGGCCACCGGCTTGCCAGCACGGGCGATGACGACCTCGGCGCCGGCTTCGACCCGCTCGAGGAGGCGCGACAGGTGGGTCTTCGCTGCGTGGACGTTGACGGTCTCCATGAACTTAGTCTAGTTTAGTTTAATTCTGGCTGCAACCGGGCGGGTTCTCGGTGGCGGCCGAGCTGCGGGCACCGGCCGCCCCTCTGTTAACATCGGCTCCTGATGGCGGCGCGCGACCACAACGATGACGGCGGGCTCGGACTGGACGCCCCCCGGGGCCTGGCTGGCGTGCGCCGGTTCTCGCACGAGGCCATGGCCACCGTGTTCGAGGTCCTGTGCGCGCACCCGGACGCACGGTACGCCGCGCAGGCGGCCCAGGACGCCTTCGATCTCACCGACCAGCTGGAGCGCGATCTCAGCCGGTTCATCCCCAACAGCGACATCAGCCGCATCAACCGGCTCGCCGCCGGCGGCGTGACGCGCGTCGGACCGGCCACGATCGAGTGCCTGGTCATCGCGCGGCACATGTTCGGCGTGAGCAGCGGCGCGTTCGACGTCTCGATCGGCACGGGCCTGCCGGCCCTCGAACTCGATCCCGGCGCCGGCACGGTCTACGCCGGGGCCGACGGCGTCCGCATCGACCTCGGCGGCATCGGCAAGGGCTACGCGGTGGACCTGATGGCCGAACGGCTGGAGGAATGGGGGATCGGGACGGCGCTGGTGCACGGCGGGTTCAGCTCGGTGCTGGCCCTCGAGCCCCCGCCCGGGTTCGACGGGTGGCCGCTCACCCTGAGTGACCCGCTCGACCCGTCCCGGGTGCTGGCGCACCTGTCGGCGCGGCAGACGGCGTTGGGCGCCTCGGGCCTGCGCAAGGGCGCGCACATCGTGGACCCGCGGACAGGCGCGGCGCCAACGGGTCGTCTCGCGGCGTGGGTGGCCCTGCCTCGCCCGGAGGAGGCCCGGGCCGGGTCCGGTCCCGGCGCCCGGCTCCGCGTGGCGCCGGCGGCGGTGGCCGACGCCCTGACGACGGCGGTGATGGTCATGCGCGCAGAGGCCGTGGCGGCGCTGTGCGGGGGCAGCCCCGGCCTCGAGGCATGGATCCTCGAAACCCCGGCGGGAGGCCCGGGGACCGCACCCGTCCTGGTGCACGTGGGCGCGGCCTCTGCGGGTATACTCTGAGCAACGACGGCGGACGATGTGCTCCCGGGAGATGAACGATGGCAGGTGAGGACGACAAGGGCAAGGGGCCGGTCCAGGCCGGATCCCCTGGTGTGAAGAAACTTGACCGGCGCGACGTGCTGAAGGGCCTGTCCACGGTCCCGGCGCTGGGCCTGTTCGGGTATGCCTGGCAAACGCAGCGCCAGTACCAGCAGGTGAAGCTGGCGGAGACCGCCGCGCCGGCAGCCGCCGCGGGCGACGTGCAGGTGATCAATGTGGCGCTGCTCGGCGCCGGCGCCCAGGGCCAGGTGCTCACCGACGCGATGCTGCGCATCCCGGGCCTGCGGTTCCGCGCGGTGTGCGACGTGTGGACGGAGTACAACCAGAAACGCGTCGTCAACCAGCTGAAGCGGTTCGGCCACGAGGTGAACGCGTACGAAGACTACCGCGAGATGCTCGACAAGGAGAAGGAGCTCGACGCGGTGGTGATCGCGACGCCCGACTTCTGGCACTCGCAGCACACGGTGGACTGCCTCAAGGCAGGCAAGCACGTGTACTGCGAGAAGGAGATGTCGAACACGCTCGAGGGGGCGCGGGCCATGGTGGCGGCCGCCCGGGAAACGGGCAAGCAGCTGCAGATCGGCCACCAGCGCCGCTCGAACCCGCGCTACCTGCACTGCCACGAGAAGCTGCTGAAGGAGGCGAAGCTGCTCGGCCGCGTCGTCACGATCGCCGGCCAGTGGAACCGCGCGGTGGCCCCGGATCTCGGCGCGCCCGAGCGGTACGCCATCCCCGAGGCGCGCCTGAAGCAGTACGGCTTCAAGGACATGCACCAGTTCCGCAACTGGCGCTGGTACAAGGGCCTCGGCGGCGGCCCGATCGTCGACCTGGGGTCGCACCAGATCGACATCTACACCTGGTTCCTCGGCGTCAACCCGTCTCACGTGATGGCCAGCGGCGGGCAGCTGTACTACGACCCGAAGACGCACGAGTGGTACGACACGGTGATGGCCATCTTCGACTATGACACGCCGGCGGGCCCCGTGAAGGCGTACTACCAGACGCAGACGACCAACGGCAGCCAGGGGTACTTCGAGAACTTCATGGGCGACCAGGGGACGCTCCTGATCTCCGAGTCGGAAGTCTACGGCGCCAAGCTCTACCGCGATCCGAACGCGCCCGCGTGGGACACGTGGGTGCAGCAGGGCTACCTGACCGCGCCCAAGGTGCAGGAGGTCAAGGAAAAGACCGAGGGCGTCATGGACGTGCGCGAATCGGTCTCCCCCGACGAACACAAGGTGGAGATCGTGATGAAGGACCCCTACCACCAGCCGCACCTGCAGAACTTCTTCGATGCCGTCCGCGGCAAGGGCACGCTGAACTGCCCCGCCGAGATCGGCTACGAGAGCGCGGTGAGCGTGCTCAAGGTCAACGAGGCGATCGAGGCCGGGTCCCGGCTGTCGTTCAAGCCCGAGGACTTCCACATCTAGAGGAGAGGCGACATGAACGACGCAGGACTCTCCCGAGGGCCGATGGTCGCCATCACCGTGCTCCGGGTCATGATTGGCTGGCACTTCCTCTACGAGGGCATCGCGAAGATTACCGCGGCCTCGTGGTCGGCGTCCGGGTACCTCAAGCAGGCGCGCGGGCCGTTCGCGGACCTGTTCAAGTGGCTGGCGGCCCAGCCCGACCTGCTGGCCAACGCGGATCTCATCACGATGTGGGGGCTCACGGCCGTCGGCATCCTGCTGATCCTCGGCCTGTTCACGCGCCTCGCCAGTCTCGGCGCGATCGGCTTCATCGTGCTCTTCTACCTGTGCAACCCGCCGTTCGTGGGGTACTTCTATTCGATTCCCACCGAGGGCAGCTACCTGATCGTCAACAAGAACCTGGTGGAACTCAGCGCCCTGGTGGTGGTGCTGCTGACGGGCAGCGGCAAGTTCGCGGGCCTCGACCTCTTCGTCAGCCGCCTCGTCCGCCGCAGGTAGGCGGCGGGGCTGAGCGGTTTCCCGGGCGGGCCGCGACCATGGCGACCGACGTCTTCATCGTCATCGCCGCGGGGTTCTGCGGGGGCGTGCTGGCGCGCCTGCTGCGGCAACCGCTCGTGCTCGGCTACCTCGTGGCCGGGATCGTCATCGGTCCGCACTCGGGCGGCATTTCCGTCGGCGATCCCGCCAACCTCGAGCGCCTGGCCGAGATTGGCGCCACCCTGCTGCTGTTCGGCCTCGGCCTCGAGTTGTCGTTCCGGGATCTCGCCCCGGTCCGGCGCGTCGCCCTGATCGGCACGCCGATTCAGATGGCCCTCACGATGGCGCTGGCGTGGCCGCTCGGCACCTGGCTCGGGCTGGGCTGGATCGAGACCGTCTGGCTGGGCGCGCTCGTCTCGCTGTCGAGCACCCTGGTGGTCCTCAAGGCCCTGCAGTCCCAGGGGCGGATCGGCACCCTGTCGAGCCGCGTGATGCTCGGCATGCTCGTGGCCCAGGACCTGGCGTTCCTGCCGTTGATGATCGTCCTGCCGCGCCTCGGCAGCGGCGACATCAGCCTGGCGGGCACGTTCCTCCCGGTGGTCCAGGCGGCGGCGCTGCTGGCGGTGCTGCTCGCGGCCGGCGTACGGGTGATGCCCCGGCTGGTCGAGTGGGTGGCCCGCTCGGGTTCGCGGGAACTGTTCCTGCTCGTCACGATGGGCATCGCCCTCGGCATCGGGTTCCTCAGCCACACGTTCGGCGTGTCCTCGGCCGTCGGCGCGTTTGTCGCCGGGCTGGTGCTCAGCGAATCGGACTACAGCCACCAGGCCCTGAGCGACATCATCCCCCTGCGCGACGTGTTCAGCCTGCTCTTCTTCGCGTCGGTGGGCATGCTGCTCGATCCGACCCAGGTGCTCGGCCAGTGGCGGGCCATCGCCGTCGTCGTGGTGGTGATCGGCCTCGGCAAGGGCCTGATTTTCGCGGGCGTCACCCGCGCCTTCGGCTACCGCAACGTGGTGCCCCTGGCGAGCGGACTCGCGCTGTTCGGCATCGGCGAGTTCTCGTTCGTGCTCGCCCGCGCCGGCGCGCAGACGGGCGTCGTCTCGGACGGCCTCTACGCGCTGGTGCTCAACACCGCCGTCATTACGATGGTGCTGACGCCCGTCGTGTCCGGGCTCACGACCCCCCTGTACGGCTGGATGAGCCGGCGCCGGGGCCGCGAGCCCGTGCAGACCATCAACCTCCAGAACTCGGCGCTGACGGGCCACGTGGTGGTGGTGGGCGCAGGGCGGGTCGGCGCCCGCGTCGCGGGGGTCCTGCAGGGACTCGGCCTGCCCTTCGTGGTCGTCGAGCTCGACCACACGCGGATCGATCGCGCCCGGGAGCGCGGGTTCCCGATTGTGTACGGTGATGCCGCGCAGGACGTCGTGCTCGAGGCGGCCGGCGTGGGCCGGGCGCGGATGCTGCTCGTGACGGCGCCGGTGCTGGGCGTCGCCAGGGCGGTCGTCGACCACGCGCGCCGCATCAACCCCTCCGTGGACATCGTGGTGCGCGCCGAGAGCGCCGACGCCATGGCCACGCTGCAGGCCGCCGGCGTGGCGGAGGTCGTGCTGCCCGACCTCGAGGCGAGCCTGGAAATGACCCGCCAGGCCCTCGTGCACCTCCGCATGTCTGCCCTCGAGATCGTGCATCTGACGGACCGGCTGCGGGCCGAGCACTACGCGGGAGCTGCCACACAGGGCGACGACGACCGCGTGATGATGGCCACGCTCGGCGCCGCGGCCCGGCTCCTGGACCTGCGGTGGGTCCGGATCGCCGACGGGAGCCTGCTGGCGGGCCGATCGATCGGCGAGGCCGACGTCCGGACCTGGCTGAGCGTCACCATCGTGGGCATCGTCCGCGATGGAGCGTTCACACCGACGCCGGGACCCGAGGACGTCTTGAACCCGGGCTGCCTCGTCGCAGTGGTGGGCGATCGGAGCCACGTGGACCGGTTCGAAGTGGCAGCCAGCTGAGCCGTGCGCGCCGGCTCTTCCGTTAGACCATGGTCGCTGACCATGGTGTATATTTGCACACATGGACAGCATGGCGATTTCGAAGTTCAAGGCGACGTGCCTGGCAACGCTCGAGCGTGTGCGGCGGACGGGCCAACCGGTCCGCGTGACCCGCTTCGGCACGCCCATCGCGGACATCGTCCCGCCGGCGCCGTCCCGCGCGCCCGCCAACTGGCTCGGCTCCATGCGTGGCTCCCTCGCCGTTGACGGCGACATCGTCGCCCCGTCCGGCCCCGACGCCCGATGGGATGCCCTGTCGTGAAACTCCTGCTCGACACGCACGTGTGGGTGTGGAGCCATGTCTCCCCGGAACGGTTCTCGAAGCGGGCGGCAGCCGCCCTGTTGAGTCCGAAGAACGAACTGTGGCTGTCTCCCGTCAGCATCTGGGAATTCGAGGTGCTCGCCGCGCGCGGACGTCTCCGCATCAACAGCGGCGCGACGGCCTCGGGATGGGTGCGTGAGGCCCTCCAACGTGTCCCGCTCAGGGACGCCGCCTTGACCAGGGAGGCCGTGCTCCGCTGCCCGGACGTACGCCTCGACCACGACGACCCGGCCGATCGGTTCCTGGCAGCGACCGCCGCCCACCACGACCTGACGCTCGTGACGGCCGACGAACGCCTGCTGGCCGGCAGGGGCTTCAAGACGATGGACTGCCGCTGAGGGCACCGGGCGCACCACGTCACACCAACTGGCTCCCGACCCAGGGCACACGGCCCTCGTGCCCGCGCACACGGCCTCGCTGTACGCGGCGGTCCGGTGTCTAACGGAATAGGCGATCGTCTCCGGCCGGAATCGACGCCTTGTGAAGGGACCCTGTCCGACACGAGGAGGAGATCATGCCGCGCGATCTGTTTGGAGAGGTCGTCCGCCCAACGGCCGGTTTCGGCAGCCGCCAGTGGTACACCCTGCCGATTTCGTTCGTCTTCCACACCGTTGTCCTGGCCCTCGTCATCGTCGTGCCGCTGATGGCGACCGGCGTGCTGCCGGCGCCGAACGCCGGGGGCATCGAGTGGACGCAGGCGACGGCGGTGGAGCCGCCCAGCGTGCCGCCGCCGGCCCGGACACAACCTGCGACGCCGGTGCCCGCGTCGATGGCCGTCAATCCCGACGCGGCGCCGCTCGAAGCGCCGTCCGGCGTGCGTGAGGAGACGGGGGTGATCCCGGTCGAGACGGCGGGCGGCGTCGAGGGCGGCGTGCCCGAGGGCGTGATGGGTGAGATCACGAACGGACTGCCCGAGCCGCCCGTGCCGCCCGTGCCGGCGCCGGCGGCGGCCCCGATCCGGCTGCACTCGGGTATCGAGGCGCCGACCAAGGTCCACCACGTGGCGCCAATCTATCCGCCGATTGCCCTGGCCGCCAGGCGCGAAGGCACCGTCATCCTCGAAGCGATCATCGCGACCGACGGGGCGGTGACCAGCGTCCGCGTGTTGCGCTCGGTGCCGCTGCTCGATGACGCCGCGATGGAGGCCGTGCGCCAGTGGCGCTTCACGCCCACGCGCCTCAACGGGCAGCCCGTCGCCGTCGTGATGACCGTGACGGTGACCTTCACGCTGAGGTAGGCGCAGGAGCCGCTCGGGGGCACTCAGCGCACGGGCGGCTGCGGCACGGGCACGGCCGCCAGCGCCTTCACCTCGCCGACCATGCCCTCGATCATCGCCTCGACGACGATCCGGCCCTTCTCGCGGGTGGCCAGCGTGGCGTCACCCCAGATGCCGGTGGGCGAGTACGTGCCCTTCCCCTTGGGGTCGCGCGTGAGGCCCCCGGTGCCCTGCGGATGGTAGTCCTTCGCCGCCCTGGTCATGTCGACGAGCGACGGGTCCATGTAGAGCATCATCGACGTCTCGATCTCGTCGGCGTGCGTGCCGCCCTCCTGTGTTCGGACGGCGGCCTCGGCCTCGGCCCCGACCTTCAGGATATCGGTGTACCTGAAGACCAGGCCCTCCGCGGCCAGCATGTCGGCGGCCGGCTGCAGCGCACGAAGCGTCGAGACGCCGGTGTTGAGCGCGTAAAAACGCCGCGGGCCGAAGCGCGCCAGGCTGCGGCAGATGTCGACGAGGACGTCGCGGGCCGTATCGAGGCGCAACGACGTGGAACCCGGGTATTCCACGAATGCCGGGTAGTAGTGGTAGTTCACGGTCGGCGCCATCACCACCGGCAGGCGATCGAGGAGGCGGCGCTTGAAGTACTCGGCGAGCACGAGATCGTTCTTGAGCCGGAGATGCGGCCCGTGTTCCTTGGCTGCGGCACCGATGGGGATCACGACGATCGTGTCGGGCGTCAGCACGCGTTCGGCTTCGGGCCAGGTGAGATCCTCAAGCAGGATGCCGGGCGCGTTCCCGGCCGGCGCGGGCGGAGCGCCGATCGCAGCCGGCTTCTTCGTGTACCGGCCGTCGAACGCCGTCGTCCATTGCCCCGCCGCGTCGGTGGATTCCCAGTGCTGGCGGACCCGGCCGTCCGGGTCCGGCGTCCAGGAAATCCGGTGACGGGTCACGACGCCACTGGCGTCCCGCGACGAACCCTCGAGGACCATCGTTCCGTCCCGAAGGCCGCCTTCGAGCAGGAGCACCAGTCCGGAGTTGTCCACCCAGGTCTGGTGCCAGACTTTTCTGCCGGAATCGTAGACATTCAGGCTCTCGCCAGCGTAACCGCGCGGGGTCGAGTACCGCTCGTGGAGAACGCAGCCCGCGTACTCCCGCTCGATCCGGTTGGTGCCGGCGAGGCCTTTCGGTCCGTGCACCTCCCATTCGCCGAGCCAGAAGTCGAACTGCCTATGTTCCGCGCTGCTGCAGGGCGGGGGCGGCTGTTGTGCACGGGTGACGGAGGCCGCCGACAAGACCAACACGAACACGATGGCCGACAACCGTGTCGACATGACAGTCCTCCTGAAGCGAGTGGTTCCCGTCGGGCATGTTACCAGCGCCGGGGCGTCCGGTGTGATCGCTGGTTCCGGTGTCGATCCGGTCTCGGCCGGCAGCCGCCGCCCGGCCGGGAATGCAGCAGACTGCCGCCTCACCCAATCAGCACGCGGCCCACGCTGGAAGCGCCGGACCAGAGGAGTCCCCATGGCCAGGGCACGGGAACTTCTCGCCCCCGTCGCCCGTCTCCTGTCAGGTAGACCCAGAGGAAGGCTGAGCCGCGCGGCCTCACCCCACCGTCGTAAGAGGCCCCTCTGATACCCGACGGGAGCGCCCGATGGTCAAGAGCCTGAGCCGCGGTTCCTTCGTTGTCGTCGTTGGCTGCCTCCTGCTGGCACGGGCGGTGTCGGCGGCCGAGACGCCCTCACGCCATCTCGTCACCGTCCAGTGGCTGGACCAGCACCGGCAGGACGCCGATCTCGTCATCCTCGACGCGTCGCCCGCCCAGATGCACGCCGCCGGTCACATTCCCGGGGCGATCCCGGTTGACGCGATGGCGTACGGCGGGAAGGAGGCGCCGATCGCCGACACCGAGCGGTTGATCCAGTCGTGGGGCATCGGTTTGCGCAGCCGGATCGTGATGTACGACCAAGGAGGCAGCTTCCTGGCCACCAGGCTCTTCTTCTCCCTGCTCTACCACGGCGTGCCGCCGGCCAGCCTGCTGGTCCTGGACGGCGGTCTGGCCAGGTGGCAGGCGTCCGGCCTGGCCCTGACGAAGGACCCGACGCCGCCGGCGAAGACGGGCACGTTCAAGGTCGGCTCCGTCAAGGAGGAACACCGGGTCAGGCTGCCCGAGTTCCTCACCGGCTCGGGCGATCCCGCCAACCATGTGCTGCTGGAAGCCCTGGATGCCACGTGGCATTTCGGGCAGGTGCGGCCCTTCGGCAAGGGCGGCCACCCGCCGTTCGGCGTGCTGTGGCCGAGCGCGGACCTCTACAACGAGGACAAGACCTTCAAGTCGCCCGACGACCTGCGGAAGATGCTGGCGTACCTGAACGTGCGGCCGGACCAGCAGATCTACACCTACTGCGGCGGCGGCGTGGCGGCCAGCGCGCCCTTCTTCGCGTTGAAGTTCATCCTCGGCTACCCGAACGTGAAGCTCTACGCCGAATCCGAACTGGGCTGGATCAGCGATCCGCGCGGCCTGCCGTACTGGACCTACAGCGCGCCGTATCTGCTGCGCGACTCGGCGTGGCTGCAGTGGGCGGGCGGCCAGATGGTGCGCACGTACCTGGGATCGTCGGTGAGCATCATCGACGTGCGTCAGCCCGACGCGTTCGCGCAGGGCCACGTGCCGTTTGCACTGAACATCCCGGCCGGGACGTTCAAGGCGCACGCGGCCAATCCGGCCGGCCTCGCCACGGCGCTGGGCGCCGCGGGTGTCAACCCGTCACACGAAGCGGTGATCGTGTCCGGCGCGGGCCTGACGCCCGACGCGGCGCTGGTGTTCGCCATGCTGGAAGCGCTGGGACAGAAGCAGGTGTCCGTGCTGGCCGACTCGATGGACGCCTGGACCCGGTCGGGGTACTCGATCGCGAAAACGCCGACGGCTGTCGGCCCGCGCAAGGGCCCGGGCGACCTCAGCATCGAGCCGGTCGCCTATGCCGCCAGGCCGCGGACGGGCGTGGCTATCGCCGACGCACGTCAGACGACGGGGATCTATCCGAAGGTCTTCGTCGCGTCGGGCGCGGCCCTGCCCTCACGGCCGCCGGACGGCACCGTCGTCCACGTCCCGTACACGGCCCTGCTCGACGCGGACGGCACGCCGAAGCCTGCGGCCGATATCTGGAACACGCTGAAGAAGGCCGGCGTGCCCCGCTACGCCGAACTCGTGTGCGTGTCCGATGACGCGGGTGAGGCGGCTGTGAACTACGTCGTCTTCAAGCTGATGGGTTACCCGGACGTCAAGGTGCAGACGGGAGCGGCCCGCTAACCCGGCGCCCGAAGGGGGCCGTCCCGCCGCTACGTGTCCCGCTCCTGGAAAGCGGCGAGCTCCGCGAGGTGGCCGGAGGCGCGGCGCAGGCCCCGTCCCGACACGGCATCCATGACGCGGCGGGCCACCGGGCCGAGGTCCGGCCGCTCGACGTACCGGCGCGACAGCGCGAGACCCACGCCGAGAACGACCAGGCCGAATGCGAGATTCGCGGCCAGCCACCCGAGCGGGACACGGGCCAGCGCGGGAGCGCCGGTCAGCGCCTCGAACAGGACCAGGGCGGCGGGCAACCACACCACCACGCCGCCGAGCACGGCCCAGGTGATCGCGCGGTACTCGACCATCCTGAGGCGCTCGATGTCGCGCTGGATCGCCATCACGGGACGGCCGTAGTCCATCGTGGCACTCGCGGCCAGCAGGTACGCGCTCAGCGCCGTCACCGCGGCCGCAAACACCATCACCGCGCCGGCGGCCACCGCGTAGCGGAGTTCGGTGAAGTGGTCGGCCAGGACGGATCCGGCTGCCAGCAGCATGCCGACGCCGAGTGTCGCCTCCACGGCTCGCGCCACGGCGGACGGCACGAGCGCCAGGCGGACCTTGCGCAGCAGGCTGTCCCGCAGCAGCCGTTCGTTGATGGCGAGGCTCCGCTCCAGCACGGCGCCGTGCGCGGCCCACGCCGTCCTGAGATCATCGAGTTCCATGGGGGTCCTCCGTCTGGTCCGGCCGCGTGCGCCGGTCGATGGCCGCCCGCAGCCTGTTCTTGATCCGCAGCAGTTTCGTGCCCACGTTGGACACGGACAGGCCGAGCACGTCCGCCGTCGACGCGTGGTCGTGCCCGTCGAGATAGAGCAGCACCAGCGCCTTGTCGAGCGGGTCCAGTTCCTCGATGCACGAGAGCAGGAGGCGCACCTCGTCGCTCGGCTCCGCCGGCGGCGCGGCCAGGCTGATGGCGTGGTCGTCGATCGGCAGGCGCCGTTCCGGATGGCGGCCCTCGCGCCGGAAGTACGAAATCGCGACGTTGACCGCGATGCGGTAGATCCAGGTGCTCTCTTTGGCCCGTCCGTCGTAGCGGTCACGCGACCGCCAGATCTGGAGGGCCATCTCCTGGACGACGTCCTGGCGGTCGGCGGCGTCGCGGCAGTACGCGTAGGCCACCTTGTGGAGCAGGCCGGCGTGGCGTCGGAGCAGGCTGGTGAACTCGTCAGCGTTCATCTGCTCCATGATTCGCTGCGGAGGGGCGGATCATCACAGGGTCAGGCGAACGGGTTCTCGACGACGACCCCCTCGTAGTCGCGCCCGGCTGCGAGGTCTTCTGACAGCACCGTGCGGCAACCGATCGCGCGGGCCGTCTCGATGATGGCCGCGTCCCAGTACGAGAGCCGGCAACGGTGCGCGAGGCGCGCGGCGGCGCGCAGGATGGGCACCGTCGTGTCCTGGACGGGGAACCGCAGCCAGCTGTCGACGAGCGCGGAGGCCTGTTCGTGCGTCAGCCGGTCTTCGCGGGTGGCGCGTGTCGCCTGGACGTAGAACTCCTGCAGGACCTGGACGGACAGGGCAAGGTCGGTGGCGTCCAGGAGGCGGCGTGCGGTTTCGGCTTTGGCCCGTTCCTCGGGGTCGGTGCTGAGCGCGTACAGGAGGACGTTGGTGTCAACGAACCGCACGGTCGTGGACCTCGTCGCGGCTGAGGCGGCGGCCCGCCCGGAAACGTGTCACCGTCGCCAACACCTCGTTCTGGTGCCGCCGCTGGCGTTCGAAGTCCGTTTCGCCGGCGCCGATGTCCGTCAGGAACTGGCGGACGAGGGCACTGACTGAGGTGTCCAGTTCGGCGGCTCTGATGCGGGCCCGCCGATAGGCCTCTTCGGACAGTGTTACTGTGATGTTTGGCACATTTTCACAGTATCACAACACGAGACTCTGGCCAAGCCGTGTCACAGCACCCGCTCTCTGTCGTCACTCCGCGACAAGGTGGCTCGTGTACCCCCGCCGGACCAGCTCCTCCCACGCCGCCCACACGGCGGCCGGGACGATCTGCGGCACCTGGAAACCCCTCTCCCCATAGATTCGCATCCGTTGCACGTCGCCGACGAGGATGTTGATGACCAGGTCCTTCGGCAGCGCCGGCGTCGGGTAGGCCTCGAAGGGGATCGGCGGCGATGTGACCTGCACGATCGGTCCCGGCCACTGCCGGGTGAAGGTGGCCAACGCCCGGCGCTCCATGTAGGGCTTCTGCACCAGGATCACCCGCGACGGGGTGATGCCGCGCCCGGCGAGCAGGGCCCGCGACCGCGTGATGTTCTCTCCCGTGTTCGTGGAGGCGGCCTCGATCAGGATGGCGTCGTCCGGCACGCCGCGCGCGCGGGCCGCGTCGGCGAACGTCTCGGCTTCGCTCTTGATGAACCGCCCCGCCGTCAGGCGCCCGACGTGGCCCGAGAACAGGATGACGGGAGCCAGGCCGCGCAGATAGACGTCCGCGCCGTGTTCGGCCACCCGCACGTCGTTGCTGCCCAGCACCATGATGACGTCCGCCGGCGCCAGGTCGTGGCGCAGCAGCATGTAGTCCCAGAGGATACGGGCGAGGTCGTCGGTGGTCACGTCCCCGCGAGTATAGCGCCCTGTCGCCGGGCGCCCTGAAGGTAGAATGGTGGGATGATGAACTCCGCCCTGACTCCTCTGCGCGTGTCCCGCCTTGCCCCGTTGTGTGCCCTCGCGGTGTCCGTCCTGGCCGGCGGATGCCAGTCCAAGCCGGCCGCTCCGCCCGTGTCCGCCGACGCGTGGGCCACGGTCAACGGCCGCGAGATCAAGCGCGACGACGTGGAAAAGGCCTACCGCCGCAACCAGCAGGCCAACCTGAACGCGTCCGAGGAAGAGGCCGCAGCGGCCAAGCTGGCCATCCTCGACGACCTGATCACGCAGGACCTGATCCTCGCGAAGGCGAAGGACCTGAAGATCGAGCTGCCCGACACCGAACTCGACGCCGCCTACGTCGAGGCCCGCAAGAACATCCCCGACGAGACCTTCAAACAGGAGCTGGCGAAGCGGAACCTGACGCCTGGCGACATGCGGGAGGGCCTGCGCCGAGACATGCTGGTGCAGAAGGTGCTCGAGCGCGAGGTGACGTCGAAGGTGGCGGTGTCCGACCAGGAAGTCACGGCGTTCTTCGAGGCCAACCGCGCCCAGTTCAACCGCACCGAGGACGCGTACCGCGTGGCCCAGATTGTTATCACGCCGGTCCGCGACGCGCGTGTCGCCAACCGCACGGGCAACGACGCCGCCACGCCCCAGCAGGCGGCCGAGAAGGTGCGGATGGTGATGGATCGCCTGAAGGGCGGCGCGTCGTTCACCGACGTGGCCGCGGACTTCTCCGAAGATCCCGAGACGGCGCCGCGCGGCGGCGACCTGGGCTTCGTGCCGGTGTCGGCGCTCCAGCAAGCCCCGCCGCCGCTGCGTGACGCGGTGCTCAAGGGCACCGTGGGCAACGCGCGGCTCATCAGCGGCAACGGCGCCCACACCATCGTCCTCGTGGTGGCCAAGGACCCGGCCGGCCAGAAGGACCTCACGACGCCCGGCGTGAAGGAAAGCATCACCGAGGGCCTGCGCGGCCGGCGCGAACAGCTGCTGCGCGCGGCGTTCCTCGGCGCCCTCCGCAACGACGCGGTCGTGGTGAACGTAATCGCGAAGCGCCTGACCGAGTCCCAGGGCAAGCTTCCCACCCTGGCGCCGTCGGCGCCCGGCAAGTAGTCCGCTCCGTATCCGGCGGCGCCAGGGACACGGGCGTCCCTGGCGCCCGCCGCGTCACCCCTGCCGCCGCTCACTCCACGAACCGATACAGATCGTCCACGAGCCTGCCCCGGGCGTTAACACCCGCCCGCCAACCGACGTCTTGTCCGGTGTGGGATTTCGCGCCCGGGTTGACCGTCCGTCGCCGATCGGAGAGGCTGACGTCGTGGACGCACGCCAGGACGACGGCTCCGCGCATCGCGACGCCGACGATGTCCGCGCGGCCCGGCAAGGCGACGAGACCGCCTTCGCGGCGCTGTACGCGCGCTTCGGTCGCATGGTGCACGGCCTGCTGCTCGCCCGCGTGCCCCTGGCCGACGTGGACGATCTCGTCCAGGAGGTCTTCCTGACCGCCCACCAGCGGCTCGGCGACCTGCGCGATCCCGCCGCCTTCGGAGGCTGGCTCGCGGCCATTGCCCGGCGGCGCGCCATCGACTACCACCGCGCGGCGCGGCCCGCCGTGGCCATCGGCGACACCGATCCGGCCGGCGTCGACGGCCGCCACCTGGATGCGGCGCTGTCGGTCCTGGCCGCGATCCGCCGCCTGCCCGACGCATACCGCGAGACGCTGGTCCTGCGGCTGGTCGAAGGCCTGACGGGGCCGGAGATCGCCGAGCGAACCGGACTGACCCACGGGTCGGTGCGCGTGAACCTGCACCGGGGCATGGTGCACCTGCGCGGGATCCTGACCGGCGAACGAGGCCTGCCATGAACGACCGGTACCTGTGGGATCGGACCGGCGACGTCGATCCGGACGTGGCCCGGCTCGAAGAGACGTTGAGGCCCCTGGCCCACGCGGGCCGACCGCTCGACCTGCGCCGGCCGGTGCCCGAGCGCCCCGCGCCGTTGCGGGGCCGGCGGGCGGCTCGTGCGGGGCTCGCGCTCGCCGCAACACTGGCGCTCGCCGTCGGCGCGTGGTGGCTCCGCAGCAGCGATCCCGGATCGACAACGCCTTCCGCAGACACGTGGATGGCCGAACCCGGCACCGCCGCGGCGATCGTCGCCGGCCAACCGCTCGCGTCACCCGCTCCCGTGGCCCCCGGCACAACGATCGAGACTGGCGCCTCTGGCGGACTCGTGTTGCGCGCCGGCGGGGTAGGCACGATTGCGCTGGGGCCCGGGACGAGCCTGCGCCTGCTGACCGCCGACAGCGGTCGCCACTGGTTCCGGCTCGAGCGCGGCACGCTCGAGGCCGATATCTCGGCGCCGCCCGGCGTGTTCGCCGTCGGGACCCCCGCAGCGCAGGCCATCGATCTCGGGTGCCGCTACACACTCGAGGTGGGACCCGATGGATCGGGCTCGCTGCACGTCACGCTGGGGTGGGTGGGTCTCACACGGGGCGGACGCGAATCGCTGGTGCCGGCCGGGGCGATCTGCGCGATGCGCGCCGGTTCCGGGCCCGGCACGCCGTACTTCGAGGGCGCCTCGCCGGCCTTCGTCACGGCGCTGGCGGCCATCGACGACGGGGACGCGGCAGCCGATTCCGCCGCGCTGAGCGCGGTGCTGGCCGAGGCCCGCCCCCTCGACGCGATCACGCTGTGGCACCTCCTCGCCCGCCTGCGCCCCGCCGACGCGTCACGTGTCTACGATCGCCTGGCTCAGCTGACCCCTCCGCCGGCCGTGGCCACGCGGGAGGCGGTGCTCGCGGCCAATCAAGCCGCGCTCGCGGCCTGGTGGGACGCCATCGGCCTGGGCGACCTGTCAGTCCTGCGGGCGGGCCTGGTCCGCGTGCCGTGACGGCCGCCGGCTGCCTCCGGCGGCGGGCCCGTTAACACCCCTGCCCGGCGGCGCGTCCTTCATCACGAACAGCTCAACACTACCGCGCGCCCCGGCGCGCAACAGGAGGCCGTGATGTCCCCACACGCCATTCGCCGTTCGTGTGCCGCCGCCCTGGCGCTCGTGATGCTGGCGGTCCCCGCGCTGGCGGGCCCGCCCCTCCTCTGTCACCCGTACGACATCGGCCAGGCCCGCTCGCTGCCCTGGGACGGTTCGACATCGTGGTTCCACGGCGCGGCCGGCTACGACGTGGGCCGCCTCGTCAGCGACACCGACGCGTTGCTCACCCCCGACGCCCCGGTCATCGTCCGCATGGAGACCATCCGCCGCGCGGTCATCTACGCCAGCCTGGATCGCCGCGTGGCGTCCGCGCTGGTGGCCCGGTTCGGCGAACGCGCCCGCAGCGCGTCGGATCCGGCCCAGGCGCTGGCATACCTTGACGCGGCCCTGCTCACCGAGACGCTCCGGCAGATGAGCCGGCTGGCGTCGCAGTCGAACTTCCGCGACCGGGCGCCCGTGGCCCGTGAAGCGATTGGGGATACCGACGGCCGTGTGCTGCTCGCGAAGGCGCTCGCGGCCCGGCCGGACGACCCGTCGTTCCGGTTCGCGGCGGCGTTGATTGAAGCGGACAAGGACAAGCGCGCCTACGAGGAACACGCCCGCAGGGCGCGCGCCGGCGCCGCGCAGGACCCGCTGCTGGCGCGCAACCTGAATCACGTGAACTGAGCGCGTCCGTCGTGGCGTCCGGCTTCCCTCGACTTCGCTCGGGACAGGTCAGCCGGACGCGACACGGGTGCCGGCTGAAGCCGGCACCCACGAAGACACCGCGGCCCACGAGAACACCACGGCGCCAAGCCAGGCGTCAGCGGGCGTCGCGGGCGCGTCCTTCGTGGCGTCCGGCTTCAGCCGGACGCGGATCGGGTGCCGGCTGAAGCCGGCACCCACGAAGGTTCGTGTCCCGCCCCCATCCGCCACACCCGTTTCGCCCACAGCGCCACGTCGTCCACCAGCGTGTAGATGTAGGGCAGGATGACCAGCGTCAGAATCGTGGATGTGGTGAGGCCGCCGATGACCGTCCGGGCAAGCGGGTAATAGTACGCCCCGGCAACGCCGGACGACCCCACGGCCAGTGGCATCAGGCCGAGGATGGCGGTGGCCGCCGTCATCAGGATCGGCCGCAGGCGCTCGCGCCCGCCCTGGATGATGGCGTCGTGCCGGCTGAGGCCCTCGCGCCGGAGCTGGTTGATGTG
Organism: uncultured Vicinamibacterales bacterium; assembly: GCA_964396055.1. GTDB lineage: Bacteria > Acidobacteriota > Vicinamibacteria > Vicinamibacterales > JAKQTR01 > CAYJPV01. Next base: position 57,108 of record CAYNDV010000002.1, read on the forward strand.
GTCGACGAGCACGATGCCGTTCTTCACGACGATGCCCATGAGGATGAGCACGCCGATCTGCGACATCAGGCCGAACGGCGTGCCGGTCAGGTAGTCGAACCAGACTGCGCCGAACAGGGCGAAGGGGATGGAGATCAGGATGGCGATAGGATGCGCGATCGACTCGAAGAGCGCCGCCATCACCAGGTAGACCAGCGCCAGCGCGAGCACCATGTTGACCAGCATCTGGCGGTTCTGCGCGTCTTCCTCCTCCATCCGCTGGCCGAACGACCAGGTGTACCCCGCCGGCAGCGCCATGTCGTTCATCGCCTTGCGGATCTGGTCCTGGGCGTCGCTGAAGTTCTTCCCCTCGTAGGTGCCCCGCACCGTGACCCGCGTGCGGCGGTCTTCGCGCTCGATGGCCTTGGCCCGCCGGACGATGGAAAAGCCCGCGAGCGTGCCGACGGTCTGGCTGCGGTCGCCTCCCAGCGAGAGGTTCTTCAGGTCGTCGGCCCGCTGCACGTCCTGCTCGCGCAGCGAGAGGACGACGTTCACTTCCTTGTCCCCGGCGCGGTACTTCCGCAGCCGGGTGCCGCTCAACATGAAGCCGAAGGTCTGGGCCAGGTCGCGCGGCGCGAGGTTGTAGCGCGCGGCCCGCTGGCGGTCGAGCGACACCTGGACTTCTTCGCGGCCGTCCTCGGCCGACGACTTGACGTCCTGCACGCTGGGAATGGCCGACAGCCGCGCGTCGGCGTCCACCGACAGGCGCTCGAGCACCCGGATGTCGTCGCCGAACAGGTTGACGGCGAAACTGGTGGATGTGCCGCCCGCCTCGGACTCCTCGTCGTTGAAGCGCAGCCGGACGCCGGGGATCTCGGGCAGCCACGGCCGCAGCACCTTCCGGAACTCGCGGGCCTCGCGGTCGTTCATGTCCTTGCGCAACAGGGTGATCGTGGTCGCTGCGTCGTTCTCGCCGTAGTAGGAGTAGACCGACTCGAACCCGATCTCCCGCTCGTGAGCGTACAGCGCCTCCTCCACGCGCGACACCACGCGTTCCGCGTCCTCCTTGAAGTGGAAGTCCTGGAAATCGTACTGCAGGCGAATCCGGTCGTTGCGCCCGCCGGTGAACATGGCGGTCTCGAGGCCCAGCACGAACGGCGCCGCGATGCTGGCCAGGATGGCGATCGTCAGCGCGAACGTGACGAAGCGGTGGCGGAACGTCCAGCGGATGGCCGCCACGTACCCCTCGGTCAGCACCTCGATCCAGCGGGGGTTGTGCCAGGCCCGGCGGCTGAGCATCCGCGACCCCATGAGCGGGATGAGCGTGAGCGACACCAGCAGCGAGCAGAAGATCGTGAGCGTGATCGCGATGCCCACCTCGCCGAGCCAGACCTGCAGCTCGGTCTTCTCGCCCACGATGAGCGGCAGGAACACGATCGCCGTCGTGGCCGTGGCCGCCACGACCGCCATGGCCACGGCAGCCGTGCCCAGCACCGATGCCTGCTTCGCGTCTGGCATCTTCTCGTGGTACCGGAAGATCGACTCCAGCACCACGATCGCATCGTCGACGAGCAGGCCCACCCCGAGCATGAGGCCCATCATCGACAGGACGTTCAGGTTCTTGCCGAGGAAGTACAGCACGGTGCAGCTGGCCACGATCGAGATCGGAATGGCCAGGCTGACGATCAGCGTCGTATCGATGCGCCGCAGGAACAGGTAGAGCACGACGACGGCCAGCAGACCGCCCACGAGGCCCGCCTCGGTGAGGCCCCGGATGCCCTTGAGGATCTCGTCGGCCTGATCCTGGAAGACGAACAGGCTGATGCCCTTGAGCAGCGGGTCCCGCGGGAGATCGTCCGAGATGAGGCGGGTCACGGCCGTCGCGACGTCCACCGTGTTCGCGGTCGGCTCCTTGTAGACCATCAGCGCCACCGCGAACTTGCGGTCGAGGTGGCGGCCGAAGTCGATCTTCGGCTCCTCGTAGGTGATCTGCGCCACGTCGCGGAGCCGGATCGCCTGCCCCGCCGCGGCCGCGCGCCCGGCGCCCGGGGTCCCTGTCTGCGGTCCCGGCGCCACCGGCACCTCGGCGATCGCGTCGAGGTCGTCGAAGGTGCCGAAGGTCCGCACGTGGAGCACCTGCTGCCCGTCCGACACCTTGCCGATCGCGACGTTGAGGTTGCTGCCCTGCAGGCGCGTCACCAGGGTCCCGACGTCCAGGCGGTGCGACTTGATCCGGTCGAGCAGCAGCTCGATGCGCACCTCGCGGGGCTCGACGCCGTTCAGTTCGACGCGGGCCACGCCCGGAATGCGCCGGATCGGGTTGACCACACGTTCCTCGAGCAGGTCGTAGTTGCGCGACAGGTCGATGCCGGGCGCCGCCACCCGCGCCTCCACGACGGGGATCTGCGCCGTGTTGAACGTCTGGATGTTGACCCGCTCGACGTCCGCCGGCAGGTCCTTGCGCACCTGGTCGATCTTCTCGCCCACCTTCAGCCGGATCATGTCGATCGACTGGCCCCAGCTGAACTCGAGCTGGATCTGCCCCATGTCGGCGCTGGCCGTGGACCGCAGCTTCTTCACGCCGGACAGCGTGGCGAGCGCCTCTTCGAGCGGCTTCACCACCTCGCGCTCGACCTGGGTCGGGCTCGAGTTCGGGTACGGCACGCTGATCGAGATGAACGGGGCGTCCACCGTCGGCAGGAACGCCAGCGGCAGGCGGGTAATCGCCACGGCTCCGAGGACCACGAGGCTCACGAGGCCCATGAAGGTCGTGACCGGCCGGTGCACGGAGAGTTCGGCGAGGCGCATGGTCGTGGCTCCCTGGGTCCGGCCGGGTCAGGCGCGAGCCGGCACGTCGCCGTCGTACCGCTTGCGGTCCATCACGAAGTACACGGTCGGGATGACGATGAGCGTCAGGACCGTGGAGAGGGCCAGCCCGCCGATCACGGTGACGGCCATGGGCGCCCGGATTTCGGCGCCTTCGCCCAGGCCCAGCGCCATCGGGATGAGTCCCAGCACCGTCGTCAGCGTGGTCATGAGGATCGGGCGCAGGCGCACGCGGCCGGCCTCGATGAGCGCGTCGCGCTTCGACAGGCCTTCCCGCCGCCGCTGGTTGACGTGGTCGACGAGCACGATCGCGTTCTTCACGACAATGCCCGCCAGCATGACGACGCCGATGAGCACGATGACGCTCACCCGGTGCCCCGTCAGCAGCAACGCCGCGACGACGCCGACAGCCCCGAGCGGTATCGAGAACATGATGATGAGCGGGTGCAGCAGCGACTCGAACTGGGCCGCCATCACGAAGTAGACGAGGAAGACCGCGAGGCCGATGGCGAGGTACAGGCTGCGGAAGGAGGTCTGGATTTCGAGGTTCTGTCCGCCCATCCGGGCCGTAACCGCCGGCGGCAGCCCGGCGTCCGCGACCACACGTTCGATGTCCGCGGTCACGCTGCCGAGATCGCGACCCTGCAGGTTGCCCGAAATCACCACCGCGCGTCGCTGGCCGATGCGCCTGATCTCGCTGGGCCCTGTCTCGAGTTCGGTGGCCGCCACGGCCCGCAGCGGGATCGCGACGCCGGCGCGCCGCTGGACGACCAGCCCGGCGATGTCGCTCACCTCGTCCCGATCCCCGTCCGACGCCCGCACGAGCACGTCGATCTCGCGGTCGCCCTCGCTGATGCGCGTCGCGACGTCGCCGCGGATCTTGGCCCGGAGCGTCTGCGAGACCGACTCGGGCGTCAGGCCCAGGCGCGCCAGTTGGTCCGGGTTGAAGCGGATCCGCACCTCGGGGCTGCCTTCTTCGGCCGACGACGCGATGTCGGCCAGTCCGGGCACGGCGGCCAGCCGCGCCGCCGCGGTCACCGAGGCCTGACGCAGCGTCTCGTAGTCGTCGGCGTAGAGCTCGAGCTCAACGGGCGTCTTGAAGGTGAAGTACGACGGCCGGCTGAAGGTGGCCGCGACCGCCGGCAGCCGCTCGAGGGTGGTCCGGATCTGGCCGATGCCCGCGTCTTCCGCAGGGCGGTCGTTCCGATCCCGCATCAGCACCAGCAGTTCGCCGACGTTCTCGGCGCGCGATCCCTGGTCCGCGCCTCCGCGGCCACCGCCGGCCGTCGAGAAGACGGTGCCGATGCCGGGCACCTGCCGCGCGCCGCGCGCCAGGTCCGCCAGCAGCCGATCCGTCGCCTCGATCGGCGTCCCCTCGGGCAGCTTCACTTCAAACGCGAACTCACCCTGTGACATCGGGGGGATCAGCTCGACGCCGAGGCGCCCGGCGCCGGCCACCGACACCGCAAAGAGCAGGATCGCCGTGCCGATGACCAGCCAGGGGTGCCGCAGCGCCGCCCCGATCGCGCGCGGGTACAGCCGGTACGTGATGTCCTCGAGGCGGCTGAACCCGGCGAAGACCGGCTTCAGCAGCCAGCCGACGGGCAGCATGACGATCCCGATCAGGAACCGGACGCTGCGCAGCAGCGCCACCGGCGCCGTGTAGAACACCGCGCGCCGCACCTTCGCGAGGCGCGTCACCGGCGCTGCCATCGGCTCGGGCGCCACCGCCGAGCCGAACTTGGCCGAGAGCATGGGAATGAGCGTCAGCGAAATCGCCAGCGACGCGATGATCGAGAACGACACCGTCAGCGCCTGGTCCCGGAAGAGCTGGCCACCCACGCCCTCGACGAAGACGATCGGCAGGAACACAGCCACCGTCGTCAGGGTGGAGGCGACGACGGCACCCTGCACCTCGCCGGTGCCGTCGATCGCCGCCTGCCAGAGGCTCTTGCCCATCTCCCGGTGCCGCGAGATGACCTCCAGGACGACGATCGAGTCGTCCACCAGCATGCCGATGCCGAGGGCGAGGCCGCCGAGCGACATGATGTTCAGCGACAGCCCCATCTGGTACATGATCACGAAGGTCGCGACCACCGAGATCGGGATCGACAGGCTGATGACGGCCGTGCTGCGCCCGTCGCGCAGGAACAGGAAGATGACGAGAATCGCCAGCAGGCCGCCCTGCCAGGCGTTGTCGATGACCTCGCTGATCGCGCCCTCAATGAAGGTCGACTGATCGAAGATGGTCGAGAGCGTCAGCCCCTCGGGCAGCGCCTTCTGCGCCTGGCCCAGCCGCGCCTTCACCGCGCGCGCCACAGCCACCGTGTTGGCGTCGCCCTCCTTGTAGACGTTCAGGCTGACGCTTTCTTCGCCGTTGATGCGCGCGATGACCTCGCGGTCGCGGTGGCCCCACCGCACGTCCGCCACGTCGCGCAGCACCACCTGGCGGCCTGCCTCGTCGCGCACGATCGTGGCGTCCACGTCCTCGATGGTCTGGAACTCGTTGAGCGTCCGGACGAGGTACCGGGCCTCGTGCTCGTAGATGCTGCCCCCCGCCAGGTTGACGTTGTTGCGCGCCAGCGCCGCGACCACGTCCTGGACCGTCAGGTCGTAGGAAGCCAGGCGCGACTCGTCGACGCGCACCTCGATCTGCCGTTCGAGCCCGCCCTCCACCTTCACCGACGCCAGCCCGTCGATCGACTCGAGGTCCTTCTTCACCTCGTCTTCCGCCACCTGGCGCAGCCGCCCCAGGTCGCCCTTGCCCGAGAGCCCCAGGCGCAGGATCGGATCGCTCGCCGGGTCGAACCGCAGGATGGCGGGCTTCTCGGTGTCGCGCGGGAGCGTCACGAGGTCGAGCTTCTCCCGGGCGTCCAGCGTGGCCAGATCCATGTTGGTCTTCCACGCGAATTCGAGCGTCACCTGCGACAGGCCCGAGCGCGATCGGCTGGTCAGCCGCTGCACGCCCGAGATGATGCCCACGGCTTCCTCGATCGGCCGCGTGACCAGGCTCTCGACTTCGGCCGGCGCCGCGCCCGCGTACCGGGTTTCGATCGTGAGCGTCGGATAGGAAATGTCCGGCAGGAGGTTGACTGGCAGCCGGCTGAACGAGACGGCGCCGAAGATGGCGACCGCCACGACGAGCATGCCGACCGCAACCGGACGGCGGACCGAGAGTGTCGCGAGGCTCATGGCAGACCCCGGGCTGGAGCGGTTCGAGATGACGAGGAGGGGGGCGACGTGCGGCGGGGGCGCGGAGACGCCGCTACGCGCCGCCCTTCAGGACGCTGACGCGGGCGCCGTCCTTGAGGCTGCCCTGGCCGGCCACGATCACCGACTCGGCGCCGCTCAGGCCGGCCGCCACTTCGATGCGCCCGTTGCTGGGGTACCCGAGGGTCACCTTGCACCGGCGCGCACGGCCGCCGTCGGCCACGAACAGGTAGTCCACCGCGTCCTCGCGGACCACGGCGGCCTTCGGCACCAGCAGCGCGTCACGCCGGGTGTCGGTCACGATCCGGACCGTCGCAAACGAGCCCGGGCGTGCCGCCGGCGTCACCGCCAGTGCCTCGACGGTCACCTTCACGGTCCCGGTGTTCGTGTCGACGATGGGGCTGATCCGGGTCACGCGGCCCGGCAGGCGCGCCGCGCCGGCCGCCTCGAGGATGATCTCGGCCGTCTGGCCGATCTTCAGGCCCGTCACGTCGCGCTCGGGCAGGAAGACCCGCGCCACCAGCGGCGTCAGGTTGGCGATGGTCACCAGTTTCTCGCCGGGCTTGATGTGCCGGCCGGCCACGACCGCCCGGTCCACCACCCGGCCGCTGAACGGGGCGGTGATGCGCGTGTAGCTGAGCGCCAGCGACGCGCTCTCGACCTCGGCCTGAGCGAGTTCGTGGGTGTTCCGGATCCGATCGAAATCCTGCTGGCTGATGAGGGATTCGCCGTGGGACCGGACCGCGCGGTCGTATTCCCGCTTCGCCGCGTCGGCCTTCAGCTTGGCCTGCTGGAGGGCGATGCGCTTGTCCGCGTCCTCGAGCTCGGCGATCACCTGGCCCTTGCTGACCTGGCTGCCCTCGTCGACGTGCAGCCGGGTGACCAGGCCGTCGGTCTTGGCCAGAACGTCGGCCATCTGCTCGGTCTCGAGCGTCGAGGACGCCGTCAGGGCCGCCGAGACCGTGCCCCGCTGCGGCACCTCCACGTGAACCGGCACGGCCACGTCCTGTTTCGCGGCTGCCGGGGCCTGTGGCGCCTCCGACTTCGGACTGGCCTTGCCGACCAGCATGAACCCGGTCAGCGACCCGCCGATCACGATGACGAGGGTGAGACCTCCGATCGCGTAGCGTCGGATTCGGCGTGCCGGTGGCGGTGTCGTCATGGCGCTGTCCCCTGTTGGGAGCCGATCCGCCCCGGGCTTCGAGCCACCCGGCCGGACCGGCCAGTCACATGACAAGGGACGAAAAGCCGGAGGATCTGGTTCCGTCCGGCCGCCAGGCATGCCCGTCCCGGGGTCCGGCCGTCCTGCTGGACGTGCGGCTGGTAACGCTGCCGATCAGCGCTGCACCACCAGAACCTCGACGTCGTACACCAGCGTGGTCTCCGGGGGAATGACGAACCGCTTCTCGCCCGCCTTCTCCGGGGCGAAATACCCGGCGGGCCCGTAGCCGGTCTGGCCCCGGGCAACCACCCGCCGCCGTTCACCGGGCCGCATGCCGGCAATCGCTTCGTCGAGCGCCGGCGTGATCCGCGTGGTGCCGACGACGTAGCCGAACGGGCGGGCGCCAGCGCCCGGCACGGGCCGGCCGGCGTCCTCGGAACTGGCAATCAGCCGGCCGTCGAGTTGCTGCGCCGTGTACCGCACCGTCACCGTCTGCCCTGCCGCCGCAGGGTCGCCGGATCCCCGCCGCAGCGTCTGGGCCAGCGCCCCACCCGGCGTGGGCCGGACCCCGGGCCAGCGTGCCCGGATGAGGGCCGCTTCGTCACGCGCCCTGGCCTCCGCCGCGGCCTTCACCCGCGCCTCCGCCGCCGCCGCCATGGCCCTGAACGCCGCCGTGTCCGCAGTGAACGCCTTCGCCTTCGGGCCCACGCGCACGATCCGCACGTGGTCGATCCAGTCACCCTGGACGGTGCGCTGCACGACGTCCATGCCGCGCACCACTTCGCCGAACAACGTGTAGTGGCCGTCGAGGTACGACCGGTCGCCGAGCGTGATGTAGAACTGGCTGCCGTTGGTATGCGGCCCCGCGTTCGCCATGCCCAGCATGCCGGCCCGGCCGTGGCTCAGGCCCGGGACGATCTCGTTGGGGAACTGGTACCCGGGCGCCGTCGACCCGGCCGCGGCCATGCCCGCCTGGATGACGTGTCCGGGCACCACCCGGTGCCAGATGGACCCGTCGAAGAACGGCGCTCCGGGCGGCAGGGCGGCATTGGCGACCGTCCCCTCCGTCAGGCCGACGAAGCTGGCCACCGTCATCGGCGCCCGCTCGAACTCCAGCGACAGCGTGATGACGCCCTTGTTCGTGCGCAGCTCCGCATAGAGGCCGTCCGGGTACGGCACGGCCGCCGCCTTCGGCGCCGCGATCAGGTAGAACGCCTCCTGGCGCGGCCGGAAAAACCGCCAGCCCTCGTCCGTCAGGTGCACGGGATCTTCCGCCATCACGAACACGTCCTGGCCGTCCCACTCGGGAACGGGCGTCCGGGTGTTGAGCTCCATAGCCAGGTACGCGCCGGCACGCAGGGGCCTCGGCGGCGCGTTCGGCTCGCGCTGCGCGGAGCGCATGTCGATCGACGGCCCGAGGGCGTGGCCGTGGTTGCCGAGCGGGTGCGAGTAGATCTGGGCGGTGATGCCGCGCGCCGTCATTTCGGCCATCGTCTCGGCGTGTACGTCGCCCGCGGGCTTGCCCGGGCGCGACAGGCGGGCCATCGCGTCCTGCAGGGCGTTGGTGTTCGCCATGGCGCGCTTCAGCCCCGCCGGCGCGTCGGCCTCGCCGTCCCGCAGCACGTAGGCCATCTTCTGCCAGTCGCTGGCCAGACCCATGTAGTTCAGACCGAAGTCGAGGTGCACCACGTCGCCGGGCTCGATGACCGTCGCTTCGGCCGCCACCGCCAGGAAGCCTCGCGACGTGCCGCCTTTCGACCCGCGGCGCTGCACGCGCAGGTCCGGCTGGAACCAGGGCACGAACCCCGCGGCATGCGACTGCGTGTAGAGCCAGCGGCGGACATCGCCCACGGTGGTGACGCCCGCCGTGATGACCTCCTCCGACAGGGCGCGGCGGGCCAGGTGCTCGGTCCATTCCACCAGCAGGGTGTAGTGGGGCATCTCGTCGGGAATCCGCGTGTCGAGGAACGCCTCGATGAGCGGCTCGGCCGGCACGATGCGTTTCGCCGCGTCCGGCCCGATCGCCTCGACGATGAACGTGTAGGCGTCGTGCGTGAGGCTGCGGGTCACGCCACGCGTGCCCCCGATGCCGAGCGCGATAGCCGGCGGGTTGTACCGGGCGACGAGTTCCGCCAGCGCCTTGCCCTGCGGCGCGGGTTCGTTCGACGACTCGAAGAACCGCTGGATGTTCTCTTCGGCGTAGCCGGTCAAGGCCACGCGCGCGAGGCCGGCGTCGCCGGCGTCGGCGAAGACGAAGAGGTCGCGGCGGCCGACATACGGGCGGGGCGGGGCCACGAGCGCGGTCAGCGGGTCGTCGTGGAACTCCTCGTTCGCGACAATCCACATCCCGACCTTGTGCTCACGCATCAGGCGCAGCAGCAGGGCGTAGCGGCGAGGCAGCCAGCTTTCCCGCACGGCAATCTGCCGGGCCATCGGCAACGGCGCAGACGGCTGTGCCACCGCGGCAGCGGGCCCGGCCGCGGCGCGGGCCTGGGCCGCGGGCGCGGGGCCGGCGGCAAACGCCAGGCATCCGAACACGATCGATAAGCCGGCCAGCAGCCGGCGGTGCGGCACACTCAACATCGTTCACCTCGCGCGGGGCATTCTACACGCGGCGGCGGCCGAGGCCGGTCGCGACGATGGGCGGGCGGCGCACGCGATCCCTTGGTCTAGCCACTCAGAGACGGCGGCTCCGCGCCAGGCTCGGGTGCTGTTGACTCGGACTCGCCCCGTGGTTGAGAATCTCAGCCGCCGCACGGACCGAACGTCCGCACGCCGTGGGTCTGCACAACCGACTGGTCAGGCCACTTTGAGCCAGGGGGAATCGATGACACCGAGGGTTGGCCGCCGTGACTTTCTCATGACGACTCTGGCAGGCGGGCTCTCGGCCCTGGGTGCCTCGGCGCGGCCAGCCTGGGCTGCGCCCCAGGGGGCTAACGACGCCGTGCGTGTCGCCGTCGTCGGCGTGCGCGGCCAGGGGAACTATCACCTCAGGCTCTTCAAGAAGATTCCCGGCGTGCGCATCGTCGCGATCTGCGACATCGACCAGACCATTCTCGATGAGCGGGCCGCGCAGTTGGCCAAGGAGAATATCCAGGTCGCGAAGTACACCGACGTGCGCAAGCTGCTGGAGAACAAGGAGGTGGATGCGATCTCGATTGCCACCCCCAATCACTGGCACTCGCTGATGGCGGTGTGGGCCTGCCAGGCCGGCAAGGACGTCTACCTCGAGAAGCCCGTGTCCCACAACGTGTGGGAGGGCCGGAAGGTCGCGGAGGCCGCCGCGAAGTACAACCGGATCGTGCAGGCGGGCACGCAGTCGCGTTCGGACGAGGCGCTGCACGAGCTGCACGCGTACCTGCGCAGCGGGCAGCTCGGGAAGATCCTCCGCGCCCGCGGCCTCTGTTACAAGCGCCGCGACAACATCGGCAAGGTCACCGGCCCGCAGCCCATTCCGCCGGGCGTCGACTACGACCTCTTCTGCGGCCCGTCCGAGCTGCTGCCCCTGCGGCGCCGGCAGCTGCACTACGACTGGCACTGGGTGTGGCCCACGGGCAACGGCGACATCGGCAACCAGGGCATCCACGAGATGGACATGTGCCGCTGGATGCTGGGCGAGGAGAAGCTGCCGCCGCGGGTCTTCAGCTTCGGCGGGCGCTTCGGCTACGACGATGACGCCGAGACGCCGAACACGTTGGTGGCCGTGCTCGACTACCCGACCGCGCCGCTCATCTTCGAGGTGCGCGGCCTGCCGGCACTGGCGGGCGCAAACTACATGGATCACTACAAGGGCGTGCGCATCGGCGTCACGATCGAGTGCGAGCACGGCTACTTCGCGGGCGGCGGAGGCGGGGGCATCGTCTACGACAACGAGGGCAAGCGGATCAAGGCGATGCCCAGCGATGGCGGCGGCCGGCACATCCCGAACTTCATCGACGCCGTCCGCAGCCGGAAAGCCTCCGATCTCAAGGCGCCGGTGATCGGCGGGCACCTGTCGTCGGCCTTGTGCCACCTGCCGAACATCTCGTACCGCCTTGGCACGCAGGTGCCCATGGCCGACGCGAAAGCCCAGTTTGCCTCACGCGCGGACGTCACCGAGGCCTTCGACCGGTTCTCCGCCCACCTGACCGCCAACGGCGTGGACGTGGCGAAGACGGCCGTGACACTGGGCCCCGTGCTCGACATGCTCCCGGACGAAGAGCGGTTCGCCAGCAACTCCGCCTACGACATGGGGGCGTGGGCGAACCGGATGGTGCGCGACAACTACCGCGCGCCGTACGTGATGCCTCAGTTCTAGACGGCCGCTCGGCCATCCGGCCATCGGGACCGCGAGCAGGCCGTTGGGCTGTTGGGCCAGGGCGCCGTCAGGCCATTCGGCCCTTCGGCTGTCCGGCCGTGCCCGCTGCGTGACCCGAAATAGAGAGCCCGGCGGGGAACGTATCCGCCGGGCTCCGCTGTCTGTCCGCCAAACGGCCTAACGGCCTCTCTAGATCTTCCACCCCTCCCGGTATTCCCGCCGCACGTACGCGTTGGCGGCCTCGTCGTTGGTCACCTTCATCGCCTGGCCGTCCCACAACAGCAGCCGGTTCGGGAAGCGCACCGCGAGGTTGCCCATGAGCACCATCTCGGTGAGCGGGCCCGAGTAGTCGAAGTTCGACGAGGCGGGCGCGCCACCCTTGCAGGCGCGGATCCAGTCCTGCTCGTGCCCGTTCTCGCCGCCGGGCACGCGCTCCAGGGTCTTGGCCGGCTGCGTGAAGTCCTTCATGCGGGTCTCGGGGATCAGCCGCGGCCCGCGCCCGTAGCAACCCGCCATCAGCGTGGCCTCGGTGCCGATGAGCAGCACGCCGCCGTCATCGTCTCCCATCTTGCGCTGCGGCTCGAGGTCCGCCGGGCGCGCCGGCATGAGCCCGCCGTCCCACCAGGTCACGGCCACCGGCGCCATGTTCTTCCGCGCCGGGAACCGGTAGCGGACGATCGTCGACCGCGGGTACATCTCGTTCCTGGGCTCGACGTACTTGAAGAAGTCCTCGTAGTACGTGGAGATGTTGCCCTCCACGCTCTCGGGGTAGCCCAACTGCAGGGCGGCGAACACCGGGTCGAGGATGTGGCAGGCCATGTCCCCGAGCGAACCCGTGCCGAAATCCCACCACGCGCGCCACCGGGCCGGGTGATACGTCGGGTGGAACGGCCGCATCGCCGCCGGGCCGATCCATTCGTTCCAGTCGAGCGTGGCCGGGGTGGGCGGCGGGTCCTTCGGCCGGTCCACTTCAATGCCCTGCGGCCAGACGGGGCGGTTCGTCCACCCGTGCACTTCTTTCACCTGGCCGAGCGCGCCGGCGGCCACCCACTCCATCATCAGGCGCAGGCCCTCGCCTGATCGGCCCTGGTTGCCCATCTGGGTGACGACCTTCTGCTTGCGGGCGGTCTCGGTCAGCAGCCGCGCCTCCCACACCGAGTGCGTGAGCGGCTTCTGCACGTAGACGTGGAGGCCGCGCTGCATGGCTGCCATGGCGATGATGGCGTGAGTGTGGTCCGGCGTGGCGATGATGACGGCGTCGAGGTCCTTCTCCTTCTCGAACATGTCGCGGTAGTTGCCGTACTTCCGGGCGTTCGGGTACTTCGAGAAGGTCTTCGCGGCCTTGTCGGTGTCCACGTCGCACAGCGCGATGATGTTCTCCGTCTCGCAGCGGCTGAGGTTCGATCCGCCCATGCCGCCGACGCCGACGGCGCCGATATTGAGCTTGTCGCTGGGCGAGAGCTTCCGCTGGCCCGCGACCACGCGCGACGGCAGGATGGTAAACGCGCCCGCCGCGCCCACCGTGGCGGCGGCGTGGTGCAGGAACGTGCGGCGGCTCGGCCGATGCGTGGAATCCCACGGGGTGTCTTTTCGGGTGCTCATGAGTGCTCCTCGTTCTGGCGGGGGTGGCGTGTAGTGTAAATCAATCCCGGATTGATTTCCCCGTGCTTCTCCGGGAAATCAATCCGGGATTGATTTACGATCCGGCCATGTCGATCTGGCGAATCGCCCTCGTCCTGGTTCTGGCGGCGGTGCAGGTCTCGGGCGCGGCCGGCCAGCGGCCGGCCCCTGTTTCTGCCAGGCCCAACATCATCCTGATCCTGGCCGACGACCTCGGGTACGGCGATCTGGGCTCCTACGGACAGTCGATCATCCAGACGCCCCACCTCGACCGGTTGGCGGCCGACGGCATGCGGTTCACGCAGTTCTATGCCGGGTCCACCGTGTGCGCGCCGTCACGCAGCGTGCTGATGACGGGGCAGCACATGGGACACACCCGCGTGCGCGGCAACGCCGGGGCCGGCAACTACGCGGCCCAGACGCTGGCCGCTGGCGACACCACCCTGGCGCGAGTGCTCCAGCGGGCGGGCTACACCACGGCACTGGTCGGCAAGTGGGGCCTGGGTGAGATCGGGTCCGAGGGAGAGCCGACCCGTCAGGGCTTCGACGAGTTCTTCGGTGTCGTGAACCAGACGCACGCGCACAACCACTACCCCGACTTCGTCTGGCGCAACACGACGAAGGTGCCCCTGCCCAATGTCGTCACGCCGGTCGGCCAGGTGCCGGGAGCCGGGTACGCCACGACGCGGGTGCACTACGCCAACGACCTGTTCTTCGACGAAGCCCGGGCGTTCATCGAGCGCAGCCGGAACCGTCCGTTCTTTCTCTTCCTGTCGCTCACGGTGCCGCACGCCAACAACGAGCGGGCGCGTGAACTCGGCGACGGCCAGGAGGTGCCGGACTACGGGCCGTACGCGGACAAGCCCTGGGCGCCGCCGCTGAAAGGCCAGGCCGCGATGATCACGCGGATGGACGCCCGCATCGGGGCGTTGCTGGCGCAGGTGCAGCAATTCGGGCTCGACGACCGCACGCTCGTCATCTTCACCAGCGACAACGGTCCTCACAAGGAAGGCGGGCCGGCGTACGACCCCGAGTTCTTCGATGCCAACGGTCCGTACACGGGCATCAAGCGCAGCCTCACCGACGGCGGCATCCGGGTCCCGTTCATCGCGCGCTGGCCGAAGCGGATTGGCGGCGGCACCACCTCCGGTCACGTGGGGTACTTCGGCGACCTGATGGCCACCCTCGCCGAGTTTGCCGGCGCCACGACGCCGGCCTCGCTCGACAGCATCAGCCTCGTGCCGACCCTGCTCGGCCGTCCGGCCCAGGCACGCCACGAGTATCTGTACTGGGAGTTCTACGAAGGCGGGTTCACGCAGGCCGTGCTGCTGGAAGGCCGCTGGAAAGGCATCCGGCTGAAGACGCCGTCGGCACCCATCCTGCTCTACGACCAGTCGGCGGATCCCGGCGAGACGCACGACGTGGCCACGGCGCACCCCGGGCTGGTGGCGCGCATCGCCGCCATCATGCGCAGCGCGCACGTGGACAACGATCACTGGAAGTGGCCGGCGCCAGCGCCACCAATCCCGGATTGATTTCCCCATGCTTCCCTGGGAAATCAATCCGGGATTGTTCTGACGGGCGCCGGCACGCTCATCGTCACGTCGTCCCAGCGCACGCGCCCCTTCGGGCCCAGGCGCAGGAGGCGCGACTGGTTCGGCGCGAAACGGAGTTCCAGTTCGACGCGCGTACCGCGGTGGTTGAGGATCACGGGCAGGCGTTCCGGCCCGGCCGAGAAGGACTGCCCGTAGCTCAACGGGTACTTCACGCCCTTCGAGAGCGGGTGGGCGAAGAAGAACAGCAACTCGTCGCCGTAGTCGCGCACCCAGTACTCGGGCAGGCTCGGGCCCGCCACCAGCGGCGCGTGTTTCACCACCCTCGCCAGGTCGGCGCTCACGTTACGCCGGGCCAGCAGCGCCTTCAGATCGGCGGCGTACGACGGCGCCTGGTGCCGCCCCGGCTGCTTCGGGACGCGCACAAGGCAGATCGGCAGGCCCTGCCGGGCCAGGCGCAGCAGGTGCGTGAGCGCGCCGGCGTCCAGCCACTCGACGTCGATATACAGCGCCGAGAAACGGGCCGGGCCGATCGTCAACACGCCCTTCCGATAGTCGGCCTGCGCCAGGAACGGCGCCGTGACCCAGGTGGGCCGGTACCCGCGGACCGGCTCCGGGAACCGTTCGTACTGCAGCTCCCAGTGGTACGCCGCGCTCGGGCGGCGGAGGTCCTCCGGCAGCTCGTGGCGCATCCAGTTGTCCTCGAGCGGCAGGTACACGGCGACGTCGGTGTAGGGCCGGCCGCCGCGCAGCTTCTCGCTCACCACCTGCACGTAGCGGTTGAACGCCGGCAGGTCCGCCGCGAAGGGGCTGTCGGGGCCCACGTGCACCGAGGCGTAGAACTGGTTGGCCTGTCCCGGCCCGTTGTAGGGCAGTCCGTGCCAGACCAGCAGGTTGACGCCGTTGGCCAGCAGGGCGTCAGCCACCAGCTTGATGTCGGCGATCTGTTCCTGCTTCTGCATCGGGCCCGGGCCCGGCCAGCGCTTCCAGCCGTAGAGGCACGTGAACGCCTCGGCCGAGACGACCGGCTTGCCCGTCAGGATGGCGGCCGACGCCGCGATCTGCGACACCGGCGGGTCGAAGAGCACCGCCTCCGACTCGGGGATGTCCACCGCGGCGTACGCCGCCAGCAGGTCCGTGGGCGCGCCCAGGCACTGGGCCCGCGACGCGCCGCCAAGCCGCCGGCTGATCTCCGTGAACGGCCAATAGAACTCGCGGATGATGACGTCGGCGATGAAACGCCGGTAGTCGTAGCGGACATCCGGGTGGTCGTCCAGGTTGTCCATGAACGGCCGCAGGTCGTACCCGAAGCGCGCCTGGAACTCGGCGTCCAGGCCCGGCGACCATGCGCCCTGCGGCTCCACTTCCCACGAGTCGACGAACAACGCCGACGGCCGCCCCCGCAGCGCGTCGCGCAAGCCTCCTCCCATGCGCGCCGCGTAACGTTCGAGCGCCTGGCGGTCGAGGTGGTTGACGACCCGCGCCGGCGGCGACGCAGGCTGCTCCCACGAACGCCGGATGCGCTGCTCGGACGGGCCCCGGAACGTCCACGCCCCGTCGGCCTCGGTCACCTGCGAGTCGCCGAAAGGCCAGAGCGTGCCGAAGGTGAAGTCGCAGCCGAGCCCCAGTTCCTCGGCCGTCTGCTTGGCCACGGCGGTCAGGCGCGACCACTCGGGCGACAGCCACGGCGGCAACGCCGGCTTCTCGTCGAGCGGATAGACGAAGGCCACTTCGACGCCGCCAAAGCCGTTCTGCTGAAGCCAGCGCAGCTGGTGCCGGATACCTTCTTCGGTCACGCTGCCGGCGAACCACCACCAACGCGTGTAGGGACGGCCGTCGCGGTAGACGGCCTGGATCTGGATCCCGGTGCGGTCCGCCGCCGGCACCGCCTGGCGCGCGGCTCCGGCCCCCGCGAGTACCACGGCCGCCAGCGCGGCGGCCGGCACGGCCCGCCCCACCCATCGTGTCATCGGCGCCCTCCCGGAGCGCCCATTATCTACGAACCGACTTCCAGGCAGCGCCCGCCGTCCAGTTTCCGGCGCTCGACCCAGGCCTCGATCATTTCGTACAGGGTGGGGAGCACGATCAGGGTCAGCAGGGTCGACGTGACGATGCCGCCGATCACGACGGTGGCCAGCGGGCGCTGGATCTCCGAACCTGCGCCCGTCGACAGCGCCATCGGCACGAATCCGAGCGACGCCACCAGCGCCGTCATCAAGACCGGCTTGAGCCGCGTGCCGGCCCCGCTCAGGATGGACTCGCGCAGACCCAGCCCGTCCTCGCGCAGGCGGTTGATGGCGGCAATCATCACGACGCCGTTCAGCACCGCCACGCCAAACAACGCGATGAACCCCACGGACGCCGACAGATTCAGGTTCAGGCCGCGCAGCCACAACGCGCCGATCCCGCCGACGAGGGCAAATGGCACGTTGAGGATCACCAGGCCGGCCTGCCTCACGCGCCGGAACGTCATGAACAGCAGCAGGAAGATGATCGCGAGCGACAGCGGGATCACGAGCGCCAGGCGCGCCATCGCCCGCTGCTGGTTCTCGAACTGACCGCCCCACGCCAGGTGATACCCCTCCGGCAGCCTCACCCGGCCCTCAAGGCGGCCGCGCGCCTCGGCCACGAATCCACCGATGTCGCGACCGCGCACGTTGGTCTGCACGACGAGCCGCCGTTCGCCGTCCTCGTGCGTGATGGCCTCCGGACCGCGGACGATGGCCACCGTCGCGATGTTCCCCAGCGGGACACGTTCGCCGCCGGGCGCCGTCAGCGTCAGCCCGGCAATGGCCTGGGGATCGCTCCTGATCTCGTCGGGAAACCGCACCGCGACATCGAACCGGCGTGATCCGTCCAGCACTTCTGTCGCCGTGGCCCCGCCGACGGCCGTTTCGACGAGTTCGCGCACGTGCGCCACGTTCAGCCCGTACCGCGCCATCCGCGCCCGATCGACAACGATCTCCAGTTGGACGGCGCCCGACAGCACCTCCACCTGCAGGTCCGCCGCGCCGGGGACGCCGGCCAGCACGTCGCTGACCTGCGTGCCGATCCGTTCAAGGGTCCCCGCGTCGGGTCCGAACACCTTCACGGCGACGTCGGCCTTTACCCCCGACACCACCTCGTCGAGGCGCATGGCCATCGGTTGCGTGAAGTTGAAGGCCACGCCGGGCAACGCCGCCAGGGCGTCGGACAGGGCGGCAATCAGGTCGTCTTTCGACCGCCCGCTCGTCCATTGATCCGACGGATGCAGCAGGACGTAGACGTCGCCCTGGTAGATGCCCATCGCCTCGGTGGCCAGGTCGGGCCGGCCGATCTTCGTGACGACCTGGCGCACCTCCGGGAACCGCCGGATGATCTGCTCGACGCGCCCGGAGATGGCCGCCGAGTCGGTGAGCGAGACCGACGGCAGCTTGCGCGTCTCGATCAGGATCGACCCCTCGTCGAGCTTCGGCATGAAC
This sequence comes from uncultured Vicinamibacterales bacterium, assembly GCA_964396055.1. Classification (GTDB taxonomy): domain Bacteria; phylum Acidobacteriota; class Vicinamibacteria; order Vicinamibacterales; family JAKQTR01; genus CAYJPV01. Next base: position 75,216 of record CAYNDV010000002.1, read on the forward strand.
TCGGTGCCGATGAACGGCAGCGAGCCCAGAGCCACCGCCACGGCCGCCGCCGACACGCCGAGCGTCCGCCAGCGGCGGTTCATCTGCGCCTCCAGGTGCCGCCCGTAGAACGCGCGGAGCCGCTCGAACCAGGGCCCGTCGTGGTGGCCCCCGCCCAGCCTCAGCAGGAACGACGCACCCACGGGCACCGCCGTCAGCGACAGCAGCAGGGAGCCGAGGATGGCCGAGGTGACGGTGATGGCCATCGGCCGGAACATCTTCCCTTCGAGCCCCTCGAGCGTGAAGATCGGCAGGTACACCGCCACGATGATGAGCACGCCGAACAGGATGGGCCGCGCCACCTCCACGGCCGCCGACGTGAACAGGGCCATCCGCGACTCGGCGTCCGGCACGCCCGGCTCGGGCTGGAACTCCCCGCGCCGGCGGACGAAGTTCTCCATCATCACGACGGCGCCGTCGACAATGAGACCGAAGTCGATGGCGCCCAGCGACATGAGGTTGGCCGACACGCCGAACAGCCGCATGCCGATGAAGCCCACCAGCATCGACAACGGGATGACCACGGCGACGAGCAGCGCCGCCCGGACGTCGCCGAGGAAGACGAACAGGACCACGATGACCAGCAGCGAGCCTTCGACCAGGTTCTTGCGGACGGTGTGCGCCGTCCGGTCGATCACCTCCGTCTGGTCGTAGAACGGCACGATGGACAGCCCCGCCGGCAGTGTCGCCGCAATCTCCGCCAGGCGCGCCTTCACGCGGGCCGCCACGTCCTTCCCGTTCTCGCCCTTGAGCATGATGACCATGCCCGCCACGCTCTCGCCCCTGCCGTCGCGCGTCACCGCGCCCTGCCGGGGCATGGCGCCCACGGTCACGGCCGCCACATCCCGCACGTAGATCGGGGTGCCGTCCATCGCCGCGACGACGATGTTCCGGAGATCCTCGACGCCCGTCGCGAGGCCAACGCCGCGCACGGTGTACCGCTCGGAACGGTGCTCGATGAAGCCGCCGCCGAACGACGCGTTGTTGTCGGCGATGGCCTGGAAGACCTGGCGCAACGTCAGGCCGAACCGGTCGAGCTGCCGCGGGTCCACCACCACCTGGTACTGCTGCGTGAGGCCGCCCCAGGAGTTGAGCTCGCTCACGCCGCGCACCGAGCGCAGCCGCGTGCGGATGTCCCAGTCGTGCAGCGTCTTCTTCGTCATCGCATCCGTCGAGTCGCCCTCGAGCAGATACTGGTAGATCTCGCCGAACGCCGTCGCCACGGGTCCCAGCGTGGGCTCGAGCCCGTCGGGGATCCGGCCGCGCGCCTCGATCAGCCGCTCACCGACCAGTTGCCGCGCGAAGTACACCGGCACCGCATCGTCGAAGATGACGGTGACGATGGAGAGGCCCGACTTCGAGATCGATCGGACCTGCTGCGCCCCGGGCACGCCCATCACCGCCGTCTCGATCGGATACGACACCCGTTGCTCAACTTCGGCCGCGGCCAGGCCCGGCGTGTCGGTGACGATGACCACCTGGTTGTTCGTGAGGTCCGGGAACGCCTCCACCGGCAGATCCCGGTAGGCCACGACCCCCGTCGCCACGAGGGCCGCGAGGGCCAGCAGGACGAAGAACCGCTGGCGGAGCGCCGCAGCAACGAACCGTTCGATGGCGCCCACGTTACTCCTCCGCCGTGCGCGACTTCAGCAGTTCCGACTTGACGAGGAACGCGCCCGCGACCACCACCCGCTCGCCGGCCTGGAGGCCGGACAGGACCTCGATGGTCCCGTCGCGCGCCTCGCCGGTCGTGACCGCGCGCCGCACGAATGTTGTGGCCCCGCCCCCCTGGACGAACACCACCGCTTTGCCGTCGATGTCCTGGACGGCAGCCGACGGCACCACGACGACCTGACGTTCCGCGCCCTCGCCGAGGCGCACGGTGGCATACATGTCCGGTTTCAGCCTCCCGTCATGGTTGGGCACCGCGCACCGCACCGTGATCCGCCGCGTCTTCGGGTTTACGATGTCCGCCACCCAGGCGATCGTGCCCGCGAAGGTGGCGGCCGGATACGCGGCCACCCGCACCTCGACGGGCGAGCCGCTGCGCACGTGCGGCACGGCTGTTTCGTCGATCTCCGCCAGGACCCAGAGGCTCGACAGGTCGCTCACCACGAACAGCGGCGTGCCGGGCGTGGCCGCGCTGCCTTCCGTGACCAGTTTCTCGAGCACCACGCCGGCCAGCGGGGCCCGGACCGGGATCTGCTCTCCCTCCTCGCCGCTGGGATCCTCGGCATTCGTGATGCCGAGGTGCTCCATTTCCTCCTCGGCCCGCCGCACTTCGGTGTTCGCGATGTTCAGCGACTCCTCGGCGGCCACGCGGTCCACCGCCGCCCGCCTGGCGTCCTGCTCGGAAATGGCCCTGGCCGCCAGCAACCGCTTCGCGCGCTCATCCCCCTGGACGGCCAGTTCCAGCTGCGACTGCGCCCGGCGCCGCTCGGCGACGGCGCGGCGGTACGCTGCCCAGGAGTCGTGCACCACCGGGCTGATCATGTGTGCGAGTTCGCGGCCCGCTGCCACCCGGTCTCCGATTTCCACGAAGACTTCCAGGACCTTGCCTTCCACCTGCGATCCGATGCGTGCCGTCCGTCGTTCATCGAGCGCCACGAGCCCTGGCGCCTCCAGCGATGCCCGCCGCACCACTACGCGGGCGGGTTCCGTCGTGAGGCCCGCCTCGCGCGCCGCGGCGGGGGTCAGCGCCACCGTGCCCTCGGGCTGCGCCGCGGCCGCCTCCGTGGCGGAAGGCTCGGCAGCCCGGCGGCCGGTCATCACCCAGGCCACCAGGAGAGCCGCCACCACCAGGGCCGCGGCCACGAGAAGCATCGTGCGGGTCATTCCGCGCTGATTGGCAGTCATGGCTGGATCTTCTCCCCGAGCAGCAGACGGGCTTCGATGGCGGCCGCCGCCGCGTCCAGACGAAGCTGAAGCGCCTCGCGGTGTGCCTCGAGATACACCCGCTCGGCGTCGACCAGGTTCAGGATGTCGGTGGCGCCCTCGCGGAAGGCCACGCGGGCCGCCTGGCGGACGATTTCCGCCGGCTTCAGGACGTCGGTGTCGATCCGCGTCGCCTGGTCCGCGAGCTGTCTGGCGGCAGTGATCGCGGCCAGGGCATCAGCGCGCACGCGTTCCGCGACGTCGGCCGATTCCAGGGTCGCGACACGAACTCCGCCCGCGGCTGCCGCGACGCCGTATGCGTTCCGATCGAACAGCGGCACGGACACCGACACGCCCGCGACCGCCGTGTCGTACCCGTCGGTCCGCTTGTACCCGCCCGCCACGCTCAGGTCGGGCAGGCGGCGCGACCGCTCCAGGTTCAGCGAGCCCTCCGCCCGCGACTCGCGCGCCCGCGCGGCCGCCAGGTCGGGGGAGCGATCGACGGCCAGCACGGCCAGCTCGGCTGGCGGCCCCGCGGGCACCACGGGGACCACGGGCACCACCAGTTGCTCGGGCACCAGCGGTGTGTCCATGCCCGAGAGGGCATCGAGGCGCGCCAGCGATCGCCGCAGTTCGATCCGCGCCCGGATGATCTGGATGTCGACCCTCACCAGCTCGGCCTGGAACTTGGCGAGGTCGGCGCCGGGCGCCATGCCTTCGGCCACCCGGGCCGCCATGGCCCGCTGCAGGGTGTCGAGTTCCTGCTGGTTGGCGACGAGCGCGGTCAGGTCTTCGCGCGCCCGGACGGCCGACAGGTAGAGGCGGGCCGTCTCCAGGACGAGTCCGCGTTCCACCTGCACCAGCCGCGCATCGGCCTGCCGGCGGTCAGCCTCGGCGATCGTGCGTCGCGCTGATCGCCGGCCGCCCAGCTCGATCGGCTGCGACACGATCGTGAAGAAGTCCAGCGCGGGCTCTCCGGTGGGGAGCGGCGTCCAGTGCCAGTTGCCGAACCGCCAGTTCTCGGCAGCAACCTCGATGGTCGGGTTGGGTAACGCCCCGGAGACGCGAGCGGCCGCGGCTGCGCCCTCGGCGGCCGCGACAGCCGCCGCCCGGGCGGGGGAACGCGCGAGGATCCGGGCGATCGTCTGTTCGAGTGTGACAGGCGGGGCCGCCGTCGATGCCGCCGCTCCGGACATGCCCGCCGCAGATACCCCGATGGCGAGGAACAAACTGAGCATGCCGACCAGCTTACCGGCTGCCTCCCGGTGGCGGTCATGAGACTGCTTCTCAGCGGAACAGGGCAACCGCCTATGTTCCGGCAGCGGGCTCTTCGCTCGAGTAACCCGGGTAGAGCTTCTCCATGCAGTCCGGGCAGATGCCGTGGCTGAACCGCGCCTCGCTGTGCGTCTTGAGGTACTGCTCCAGCTGGCTCCAGTAGCCCTGGTCGTCGCGGATGTTCTTGCAGCTGGCGCAGATCGGAATCAGGCCGCTGAGCACCTTGATGCTGCTCAACGCCTGCTCGACGCGCGTCGTCAACTCACGCTCCCGCTGCAGGTGGCGCCACAGGCGCACGCGGAAGCCGGCGGCGACCATGCCGACGGCCGCCAGGATCATCAGCGCGCGGAACCACCACGTCTGGTGCACCCGGGGCTGCAGCTCGAAGGCGAAGCGCGCGCCGGTCTCGTTCCACACGCCGTCGTTGTTCGCCGCACGCACGCGGAACACGTACCGGCCCGGCGCGAGGTTCGAGTAGCTGGTCTGCCGCCGGTTGCCGGCCTGCACCCACTCCCCATCGAGCCCGTCGAGCCGGTACTCGAATCGCACCTTGCGCGGCGCGATGAAGCTCAGGCCCGCATACGTGAACTCCACCTGGCCCGTGCCCGGCGCGAACACCGCGTCGTCGGTGGCCATGAAGGGCACCCGGCCGGCGACGACGCTCTCCACCGTCACGAGCGGCGGCAGCTCGTTCTTGCGGACGTTGTCCGGGTCCACGATCACCGCGCCCGTCGTCGTCGGGAACCAGAGGCGCCCGTCGCTGGTCTTCCAGCCGGCCGGCGACGAGTTGCCGTTGCACTCGCCGCTCAGCAGGCCGTCGCCCGCATCGTAGGCCACCGACGGAATCCGCCGGATGGCCCCATCGGCGAAGGCGGCCAGGTCCGCCTTGCTCACGCGGTAGACGCCGTTGTTGCAGCTGATCCACAGGTTGCCGCGGCCGTCTTCGAGGATCTGGAACGCCACGTCGTCGTAGAGGCCGTCGGCCTGCCTGAAACGGGTGAACCGTCCGTCCTTCAGGCGCGCCAGGCCGCCGCCGTAGCTGCCGATCCACAACACCCCGTCCGCATCCTCGTGGATCGCGTAGATGGCGCCGGCAGGCAGCCCATCCGCGCGGGTGAAGGTGCGGGCCCGGCCGTCGAGCCAGCGGGTCAGCCCGTCGTTCGTGCCGACCCACATCGCGCCGTGGCGATCCCGGAACATCACGCGCACGGTTCCCTGCGGCTGGCCCGCGGCTGCCGCGTCCGCCACCGGCTCGAGACGGTCCCCGACCAGCCGGTACACGTCCTCGCGGGCGCCGATCCAGAGCGTGCCAGACGCGTCCTCCGCCAGCGCGCGCACGTTCAACCCCGCCGTGGCGGCCACGGCGCGGAAGCGGTGGCCGTCGAGGCGCGCGAGCCCCTCGCGCGTGCCCACCCAGAAGGTGCCGCGCGAGTCCTCGAGGATCGCCCGCGAGCTGTTGTGCGGCAGGCCGTGCTGCGTCGTGTAGTTCACCGCCGTCCGGCCGTCGAACCGCGACACCCCGTCGCCTTCCGTTGTGAGCCACACCTCGCCGTTGCGCGCCTGGCGGATGGCGCGCAGGCTCGGGCCCGGCAGGCCCTGGCCGGTCGTCAGGCTGGCGAACCGCCCCAGCCAGAGGCGGTGGAGGCCGGTCATGTACGTGCCCGCCCAGATGCCGCCTTCCCGATCTTCGACAATCGCGTCCACGCGATTGCCGGCAATGCCCGGCGCCAGCGCGAGCGGCGACGCGCGGGGGCCGGCGATGCGCCAGAGCGCGCCCGATTCGGTGCCCGCCCAGATCGCGCCGGACCGGTCCTCGTAGAGCACCAGCACCACCGCGCTCGACAGCCCTGCGGCCTCTCGCGGCGACTCGGCCACGCCGAGGTGCAGGCGCGTCAGGCCGCGGTCGGTACCCACCCACAGGCTGCCGTCGCTGGCCGCCAGCACCGAGCGGATGGACTGGGACGGCAGGCCGGATGTCACTTCATGACGACGCCAGCGGCCGCGCTGGTAGACGCCGAGGCCGGACAACGTGGCCACCCACACCGAGCCGGACTGGTCCACCGTGATGTCCTCGATGGCCAGGCCAGGCAGGCCCGAGTCGAGGGAGAAGAACTCGAAACGGCCGTTGGCCAGCCGGTTGACGCCGCCGTTCTGGGTGCCCATCCACACGGCCCCGTCGGGCCCGACGGCGAGGCAGGTCACCGTCTCGCGGTCGGTCGTCCTGCCGGTCGGGTGGGCCGTGAACCGGCCGTTGTGCAGGCGCAGCAGGCCGCCGAAGGTGCCAATCCACAGGCTGCCGTCCGGGCCCTCGGCCAGCGCGTAGACGTCGTTGTGGCTGAACGCGGGCGTATTGCCCTTGTTGAAGAGCGTGAAAGACACCCCGTCGAAGCGGACCAGGCCCTCCTGCGTGCCGAGCCACAGGTAGCCGTCCCGTGTCTGCAGCACCGCCGCCACCGTTTCCTGGGGCAGGCCGTCGCCCCGGCGCCAGACGTGGTGCACGTACTGGGACAGCTCCGCCGCCGTACGGCCATAGCCGGACACGTCGGCGGCGACGGCCTCGGCGGCGCCCAGCAGGAGCACAGCGATCAGGGTGAGCGTTCGGGACATGGGTCGACGGCGGGGCCGCCGCCGGGATCCACACGACACCCGCGCCGGCACACCGCCACAGAGACACAATCGGCACCGGCCGGCCCTGGCTTGACCAGTCGCGCCTGCGTGGCGGGATTGCGGTAGACTCTGCCGCAGGTCCGCCGGTTCCGGGCGGACCGAATCCGGGAAGGAGCGTCTCATGCACAGGCAGTGGTGCGCGGTGGTGCTGGGCTGCGTCCTGGCGGCGGCGGCCGTGATGGCCCAGTCCGGCGGCGGCGCGGCTGGCACCGGCGTCCAGGTGGTGCCGAAGCCCGACGAGCAGCGCGTGGATGTCCTGGTCGACGGCAAGCCGTTCACGTCGTACATCTGGCCCGATCGCCTCAAGAAGCCCGTGCTCTACCCCATCCGGACCGGGGGCGGCGTCGTGGTCACGCGCGGCTTTCCGCTCGATCCGCGGCCGGGCGAGCGCGTCGACCATCCGCACCACGTGGGCCTGTGGTTCAACCACGGCGACGTCAACGGCGTCGACTTCTGGAACAACTCCGAGGCGCTCAAGCCCGAGCAGGCCGCGAAGATGGGCACGATTCACCACCGGCGGATCGTGACGGCGAAGAGCGGGCCGACAGGCGTGCTGGAGGTGGCCACCGACTGGGTGATGCCCGACGGTTCGACGGTCATCAACGAATCGGCGCGGTTCGTCTTCGCCGGCGGCCCGGGATCGCGCACGATCGATCGGCTCACCACGCTCACGGCCGCGTCCGGCAAGGTCCTGTTCAAGGACAACAAGGAAGGCGTCATCGCGGTGCGCGTGGCGCGCGCGCTCGAGGAGCCGTCGGAGAAGCCCGAGGTCTTCACCGACGCGGCCGGCCGCCCCACCGCCGTGCCCGTGCTCGACAACGCCGGCGTGAACGGCCTCTACACGAGCAGCGAAGGCATCACGGGCGGCAAGGTGTGGGCCACGCGTGGCCGATGGATGGCGCTGGCGGGCAAGGTCGGCACCGAAGACGTGGTGCTGCTCATGCTCGATCACCCGAAGAACCCGGGCTACCCGACCCACTGGCACGCGCGGGGCTACGGCCTCTTTTCGGCCAACCCCCTGGGCGCGCAGGTCTTCTCGGAAGGCAAGGAACGGCTCGATTACGCCCTCGAGAAGGGCGCTTCCGGCGTGTTCCGGCACCGGCTGCTGATCCTCACGGGCACGTTCTCGGCCGAGAAGGCCGAGGCGGCGTGGAAGGCGTTCGTCGCGGAATACAAGGACTGACCTGGAGGAGACCGCCATGACTCAGATAACCCGCAGAGCATTCGTCAAGAGCGCCGCCGCCACGTCCATCCTGCTCGGCACGTCCCGCACGGGATGGGCCGGCGCCAACGACCGCGTGCGCGTAGCCGTGCTGGGCCTCAACGGCCGCGGCAAGTCGCACCTCGGCGGCTACGCCCGGCTCGAGAACGTGGAGGTGGCGGGACTCTGCGATCCCGATTCGCGGCTCTTCGCGCCAACCATCAAGTCGTTCTTCGCCGACAAGGGCCTTGCCGCGCCGAAGACCGCGCAGGACCTGCGCCGGTTCCTCGAGGACAAGGACATCGACGCCATCTCGATTGCCACGCCGAACCACTGGCACTCACTGGCCACGCTCTGGGCGTGCCAGGCCGGCAAGGACGTCTATGTCGAGAAGCCGATGACGCACAACATCTTCGAGGGCCGGAAGGTCGTGGAGGCCGCGAAGACGCACAAGCGCATCGTCCAGCACGGCACGCAGCTGCGCTCCAACCCCGGGTTCCAGGAGGGCATCAAGCTGCTGCACGACGGCGCGATCGGCAAGGTCTATCTCTGCCGCACCGTGTGCTACAAGTGGCGGCCGGACATCGGCAAGGGCCAGCCCGGCAAGCCGCCGGCCGGGCTCGACTGGAGCCTCTGGCAGGGCCCGGCGCAGGAAGAGCCGTTCATGGTGGACGCGAAGGGCGCAGGCGTCTTCGTCCACTACAACTGGCACTGGCACTGGGCGTACGGCAACGGCGACATCGGCAACCAGGGCGTGCACCAGCTCGACGCCGCGCGCTGGGGCCTGGGCGTCGGCCTGCCCTACCGCGTCACGTCCATGGGCGGCATGCTGCTCTGGGACGATGCGAAGCAGATCTTCGACGTATCGTCGACCTCGTTCATGTTCAAGGGCAAGGACGGTCAGGACAAGATGCTGACCCTCGAGGTGCGCCCGTGGATGACGAACGACGAGGCGGGCGGCACGTCGTTTGGCGTCATCTTCTACGGCGAGAAGGGCTGGATGACGTTCCCCGACTACGGCAGCTACAAGATGTACGAGGGGCGCGACAACAAGCTGGCAAAGGAAGGCAACAACGGCACCGACCTGAACCACTACCGGAACTTCATCGAGTGCGTGCGCAGCCGCGTCGAGCCGACCGCGCCGGCCATCGAGGGCCACTGGTCGTCGGCGCTGTCGCACTACGCGCTCACGGGCGCGCGCGTCAACCGCGTGCTCGAGATCGATCCGGCGACCGAACTGGTGAAGAACGACCCCGAGGCGAACCGCATGCTCACGCGGGAGTACCGGGCGCCGTTCACGGTGGCGTGACGCAACAATCCCGGATTGATTTCCGGGGATCGGGACGGAAATCAATCCGGGATTGTTTGACGGCGGGGGATGCGACTCATGGAATCGGGCGAGTGCGGGCCCTCGCGGCGTTCGTTCCTGCGTGCGGTGATGGCGGGCGCCGGGCTGGTTGGCCTCGGCCGCCGGGTCCTGGCCTCGGACGGCGTGCCGCCGATCGGCGCAGCACGCCCGTTCGCGGAAGCGCCGGCGCTGAAGGCCGCCGGGTTCGACTTTCTCGAGCCCGGCGTGGCCGCCACGCTCATCCCGGACAAACCTGAGGAGGCGTTCGACGCCCACCTCGCGACGCTGCGTGCGCTGCCGCTGCCCGTGGCGGCCTGCAACGTGTTCATCCCGGGCGCCCTGAAACTGGTGGGTGACCAGGCCAACCACGACGCGGCAGCCGCCTACGCCGAAACCGCCCTGCGCCGCGCCGGGCGGGTGGGCATTCCGATTGTCGTCTTCGGCAGCGGCGGCGCCAGGCGGGTGCCCGAGGGTTTCGACAAGGCCCGGGCGATCGAGCAGTTCGTCGCTTTCGGCAGACGTATCGCGCCCGCGGCGGCCGCGGCCGGGGTCACCCTGGCCCTCGAACCCCTGAACCGGAAGGAGTGCAACCTCATCAACTCGCTGGCCGACGGCGTCCGGATCGTGGACGCCATCGCGCACCCGGCCTTCCGCCTGCACGCCGACGTGTATCACATGATGCAGGAGGATGAGCCGCCCGATGAGATCGTGAAGGCTGGCGCGCGCATCGTGCACGCCCACGCCGCGCAGAAGGGCACGCGGATGGCGCCGCTGCCCGGCGGGACCGACTTCCGGCCGTATTTCGCGGCGTACAAGGCCATCGGCTACCGGGGCCGCCTGTCGATCGAATCCAGCTGGCCTGAAGGCGAGAACGCCTACGCGAAGGCCTGCGCGTTTGTCCGGGAGCAGTGGAGCGCTGCGTAGGCCTCCCTTCGTGGCGTCCGGCTTCAGCCGGACGCGTCAGCGTCCTTCGTGGCGTCCGGCTTCAGCCGGACGCGTCATCTGTGAGAAAGGACTCATCATGGAGCAGGATCGCCGTTCGTTCTTGAAGACCGCCGCCTTTGCCGCCGGCTACGCCGGGCTCTCGCCCCTGGCCGCCCGTTCGTCCGCCGCCGTCCAGGGCGCGAACGACCGCGTGCGCGTGGCGGTGGTCGGGTTCTCCGACCGCTTCAGGCAGGCCCTGTTGCCCTCGTTCCTCGAGCACCACAAGGCCACCAACTTCGACATCGTCGCGGTCTGCGACATCTGGAGCCGGCGCCGCGACGAAGGCAAGGCGGCGCTCGAGAAGGCGTTCGGCCATCCCATCGCAACCTACCGCAACACAGAGGAGCTCTACGCGACGGCGAAGGACGTGGACGCGGTGATGATCAGCACCGCTGACTTCCAGCATGCGCTGCACACCGTCGAAGCCGTGAAGGCCGGCAAGGACTCGTACACCGAGAAGCCGCTGGCCGAGACGATGGCCGACAACCGCGCCGTGCTCGACGCGGTCCGCGCCGGAAAGCAGATCGTGCAGATCGGATCGCAACGCCGGAGCGGCCGCAACTACATCGCCGCCGCCGACTTCATCCGGCGCGGGGACTTCGGCCCGATCATGTACGTGGACCTCGTCTGGAACGTGAACCAACCGGGCCGCTGGCGCCGGCCCTCGCTTGTCGAGGTGTGCAGGGAAGCCGACACGGACTGGAAGCGGTACCTGCTGAACCGGCCGTTCGAGCCGTGGGATCCGCGGAAGTACCTCGAGTACCGGCTCTTCTGGCCGTATTCGTCCGGCATCCCCGGCCAGTGGATGTCGCACCAGATCGACACCGTCGCCTGGTTCAGCGGCCTCAAGTACCCGCGCAGCGTCGTCACCAACGGCGGGATCTACTGCTGGCGTGACGGCCGCACCAACGCCGACACCATGACGACGGTGCTGGATTACGGCCCCGAGGACCGGGCGGCCGGCGGGTTCCAGGTGGTATTCAGTTCGCGGTTCAGCAACAGCGTCGGCGGCACGAAGGAGGTCTACTACTCCAACGGCGGCATGCTGGACCTCGACACCGGCAAGGTGACGCCCGACGGCGGCCTGACCGAACGGGAAGCGAAGGCCATGGGCATGAAGCCCAACCTGCTGGCGCCGCAGACGTTGTCGGAGGCGGTGAAGGTGGAGACGTCGGCCAACACCGGCGGCGATCCCCTCACGAGCGGCCACGTGCGCAACTGGATGGAGTGCGTGCGCAGCCGCAAGGAGCCCAATGCGCCGATCGAGGCCGGGTTCTACCACTCGGTGGCGACCATCATGACCAACGCCGCCTACCGCACGGGCGAGAAGGTGGTGTACGACCCGGAGACCCGCGAAGTCATGGCCGGCGGGAAGGTCTTCCAGTACTGAGACCCCCGCGCCGAACCCTCGCCTGAGGGGCCCGGCCGGAGAACCGGGAGGGCGGTTGCACGGTTTCTCGCCGGCAACCGCCCGTACCGTTGACAGCATGCCCGTGCTGGCCAATACTCCCCCCGATCGCGCGGCGTCCGCGTTCCATCCCACTATTCAGCGCCACGGGCCGTGTGGGCCCGGCGCGCCCCTGACGAGCGGCGGGGGGATTCGTATAGCCGCGTGCATCGCCATCTGGCGGCGGGCGGGAGGAGAGGACCGCTGACGGCCGTGTGTTCGGTGGATGTGTCACTGGGAGGGGGGACACGTATGGGCTGGAGGAGAAGCGCGTGGGTTCCGTTTGTTCTCGTTCTGGTGTGCGCCGTGCTGGCGGCCGCGCCGGCCGCCGCGCAGATCGACCGCGGCACGATCGCGGGTGTGGTGAAGGATCAGCAGGGCGGCGTGGTCCCGGGGGTCACGGTGACCGCCCTGAGCCTGCAGACGCAGCAGCCGCAGACCACGGTCACTGATGCCGGCGGCTTCTACACTTTTCCGGGCCTGTTGCCCGGCCGGTACGACGTCAGCGCGGAGCTGGACGGCTTCAAGAAGGCCAGCCGGACCGGCGTGCAGCTCGACGCCGGCGGGTCGCTGCGCATCGAGTTCTCGCTCGAGCCTGGCGCGATTTCGGAGACGGTGACCGTCACCGCCGAAGCCACGCCGCTGCAGACCGACGTGGCGGTGCGCAAGACGGTTGAGGCCAAGGACATCGAGTTGTTGTCCTTCAGCGGCCGCAATCCCATCGGCGTGCCCGCGCTCAAGGCCGGGGTGGTGGGCGGCAACTTCAACAACGCCGGGTTCGCGGCGTTCTCCAACGGCGGCTTCAGCATCAACGGCAGCCGGCCTGATGAGAACACGATCACCGTCGATGGCGCCGTCGCCCTCCGCACGCGGTCGGCGGGCACCATCATCGGCATCCAGAACGTGGACGCGGTGCAGGAGGTCCAGGTCCTGACGGCGAACTACATGCCCGAGTTCGGCCGCGCCAGCGGCGGGCAGATCCGGTTCGTCACGAAGAGCGGGAGCAGCCGCTACACCGGCAACGCCTCGTTCTACTGGCGTGACGACACGCTGCAGGCCAACACGTGGGCGCGCAACCGCAGCACCAATCCTGCGGACTGGAAGCCGGCGCCGTTCGACTACAAGCAGTACGGCTACTCCGTGGGCGGCCCCATTCCGGGCTCGGCCTTCAAGGACAAGCTGTTCTTCTTCGGCGCCCAGGAGTGGGTGAACTTCTTCCAGGTCGCCACCAACACGGCGGTCGTGCCGACCGCGGCCATGCGCAACGGCGACTTCAGCCAGCTGCTGGGCCCGAACCCGTTCTACAGCAGCCCGCAGATCATCCGCGACCCGCTCACGGGCCAGCCGTTCCCGGGCAACATCATCCCGGCGAACCGCCTGTCGCCGAACGGCATCGCCCTGATGAAGCTGTACCCGCTGCCCACCCCGGGCTTCCAGCAGGGCACCGCCAACCTGATCCAGTCGAGCGACAACCCGCAGGATCAGCGCAAGGACAACATCCGCCTCGACTACAGGCTGAATGCCCGGAACCAGCTGGTGTTCCGGTGGTCGGGACAGGTGTGGACCGCCATCGACGCCTTCCGCGGGACGTTCCCCTTCGCGCGGACCGACTGGGACCGGCCCAACAAGACGATGAACATCAACTGGACCAGCACGCTGCGTGACAACCTGGTCAACGAGTTCACCTACGCCTATTCCAAGGACCAGGTGTTCATCGACGTGTACACCGAGTCCGGCCTGCACAAGCGCAGCCGCACCGGCATCAACTACCCGTACATCTTCCCGGGCAAGGAAATCGACGACAAGATCCCGACGATCAACATCGATACCTTCACCGGCATCGACGGCGGCCCGTACCCGGCCTCGTCGGAGGGCCCGATCCACGTGTGGGCCAACAACACCACGTGGGTGAAGGGCCGCCACACCGTCAAGGGCGGCGTCTCGGTCGAGTACTCGGGCGAGGACGACTTCGACCAGATCAACGTCAACTCGATCCCGGGCGGCACCAACAACCAGAACGGCCAGTTCGAGTTCCGCAACAGCTCGAGCGCCCGCAGCGGCCTCGGCATCGCCGACATGGCCCTCGGCATCTTCACGAACTACGCCGAGCTGGGCGAGCGGGCGTTCACCAAGTGGCGCGCCCTGGCGGCCGACTTCTTCGTGCAGGACTCGTGGACCGTCAACGAGAAGCTCACCATCCAAGGCGGCGTCCGCTACGCGCTCTGGCCGCCGTGGTACTCCACGACGAACAACATCGCCAACTTCGATCCCCGGTTCTACGACCGGAACAACCAGGCGGTCATCAGCCCCACCACGGGCCGCATCATCTCCGGGCCGCGCTACAACGGCATCGTCCTGCCTGGCGACGGCTTCGAGGGGGACGGCAACCAGCTGCAGGTGGCCCAGAATCCTGCCGTGCTCGCGCTCTTCCGCGGCGAGCCGCGCGGGTTCTCCAAGACCCACTACGACCTGTTCGAGCCCCGCGTGGGCCTGTCCTACAAGTGGAACGACAAGACCGTGCTGCGCGCCAGTGCCGGCGTCTTCCACAACCGCGTCACGCTGAACGACTCGACGCTGCTCGGCGGCAACCCGCCGTTCCAGCCGATGGTCACCGTCTCCAACGGCAACGTCGACAACCCGGGCGGGGTGGGCGGCGCCTCGGACCTGCCCTTCGGCATGCAGGGGCAGGATGTCGAGTTCAAGCTGCCGATGTCCACCCTGTGGAGCGTCGGCATCCAGCGCGAGATTCCGGGCGGCATCGTCGTCGACCTGACCTACGTCGGCCGCCGTGGGAAGTACCAGCAGCGCGAGCGCAACATCAACCAGCTGCCGGCCGGCACGCTGCAGGCGAACCCGGGCGTGAACATCGCCGCCCTTCGCCCCTACAAGGGCTACGGCGCGCTGCGCGTGTCCGAGAACTCCGCGACCTCCGAATACAACAGCTTCCAGGTGAGCGCGGAGCGCCGCTACGCCAACGGCTTCAAGGTGAGCGTGGCGTACACCTACGGGCGGTCGTACGACAACGGCAGCGACAAACGCAACGTGCTGTGGAACAGCTACGACGACTCCGCCTTCTGGGGCCCGTCCAGCTTCGACCGGGCCCACGTCACCGTCATTTCGTACATCTACGACCTGCCGTTCTGGAAGGACCAGAGCACGCTGCTCCACAACCTGCTCGGCGGGTGGCAGATTTCCGGGTCGACGTTCTTCCGGACCGGCACGCCGTTCTCCGTCACGCGCACCAACGACATCGCCGGCGTCGGCGACGGCGGCAACGGCCAGCCCGTCGACCTGGTCGGCGACGTGAACGCGAACACCAACCAGAAGTTCTCGGCCGGCAACGGCCTCGACACCAACTACTTCTTCAACCCCGCGGCCTTCGCCAATCCGGCGGCGGGCAAATTCGGCAACTCCACGCGTAACATCCTGCGCAATCCCGGCGACCAGCAGTGGGACATCGCGGTCTTCAAGAACTTCCGCGTGACGAACACCCAGCGGATCCAGCTGCGGGCCGAGATCTTCAACTTCATCAACCAGCCCAACCTGAGCGGGCCGATCAGCGACATCTCCAATCCCAACTTCGGCCGCGTGGTCACCAAGGACGGCTCGCGCCGCGACATCCAGCTCGCGATCCGCTACCTCTTCTAGAGGCTAGAGGCTAGAGGCTAGAGGCTAGAGGCTAGAGGCTAGGGAAAG
>CAYNDV010000003.1:0-83508 GCA_964396055.1 uncultured Vicinamibacterales bacterium
GCCGCCAGCCGAAGCCGCCACTCGGACATGGGGATCATTGTACTTGGGACGTGGGGCGTGGGACATGGGACGTGGGACACGTCCCACTCCCCTGAACTAAGATGTCCCCCGTGCGCCTGGTGATCACCGACTCGGGCCTCGGGGGGCTGTCCATCTGTGCCGAACTGGCGCGGCGCCTGGCCCTCAGGGGCGTCGGGGCACGCCTGACCTACGTCAATGCGTGGCCGGAGGACGGGTGCGGCTACAACGACCTGCCGGACATGGCGGCCCGCGCCGCGGTGTTTGACCGGGTACTCGAGGCCCTCGTGGCCCTCGGCCCGGATCGCGTGGCGATCGCCTGCAATACGCTGTCGATCGTGTACGAGCACACCCGGTATGCGGCCGCGCCGCGCGTGCCCGTGGAGGGCATCATCGACGCCGGCGTGCGCCTGTTCGCGACGGCCCTGGCGGAGCGGGCCGGGGCGTCGCTGCTCCTGCTGGGCACGCGCGCCACGATCGAGTCCGGCGCGCATCGCAACCGGCTCGTCGCCGCCGGAATCGAGCCCTCCCGTCTTGCCGGCATCCCCTGTCACGGCCTCGCCACGGCGATTGAACGGGACGTCCACGGGCCGCGGGTAGGCGACCTCATCTCACACTGCGCGGCCGCAAGCGGGGCGGCCGGTCTGAACGGGTCGCCGGTGTACGTCGGTCTGTGCTGCACGCATTACGGCTACGTGGCCCGGCGGCTGACAGAGGCGATCGCGTCGGCCACCGACCGCCCGGCGTTGCCGCTCGATCCCAACACCCGACTGGTGGACGCCCTGGAGCGCCTCCCTGACGCGGCACCCGAGCCCGGCCCGGTGTCGGTCGAGATCCTCTCGAAGATCCGCCTCGACGACCGCACGCGCGCCGGCGTGTCCTCGCTGGTCGAGCCTGTGTCCCCCGTGACCGCCCGCGCCCTCGAGCACTACGCGCACCTGCCGGACCTCTTTTGATATCGTGTTCCTTCCTGCTTCTTGCTTCTTACTTCTTGCTTCTTGCTTCTGAAGGAGTCGCAACCCCGATGCGCGTCCTGCTTCTGACCGGCCCCGGCGGCGATGCCCAGGGCTGGGGCGATCTGCACGTCACGGAAGAAATCGCGGCCGCCGCCACCGCGGTCGGGCACCCCGCCCGAATTGCCTTCGTCAACACCGAGGCGGAGTTCTTCTCCGCCATCGACGGCGGAGGGTTCGACCTCGTCTGGAGCGCGCTCTACTACATCACCGACAACGAGAAGTTTATCGGCCGCGGCGAAGGCGGCACGTGGGTGGCGGATGAACTCGATCGGCGCGGGATTCCGTACGTCGGCTCCAACAGCCAGACGATGCGGGACATGCTGGACAAGTACCAGACGCACCGGACGCTGGCGACCCGTGGCGTGGCCGTCCCGGCCCACCACATGGTCCGCAGCGGTGACGACTTCTCGGCGATCGCGTACCCCGCGTTCGTCAAGCCCATGGGCGAGTCGCGATCGGTGGGCATCAACGACGACAGCGTGGTCCAGAACGTCGAGGAACTGCGCCGCCAGGTCGGCTGGATCGAACGGGAGTTTCAGCAGGCCGCACTCGTCGAGGACTTCATGCCGGGCGACGAGTTTACCGTGCTCGTCCTGGGCAACGGGGCCACGCGCCAGTGTTTCCCGGGGCTGGTCACGGTGGCGCCGCAGCACTACGGCCGGCACAAGGTGCTGCGCGCCGACTTGCGGGGAGTGGGGCTGACGAAGGTGAGCATCCCGCCCGCGCGAGGCGACGAGGCGGCCGCCCTCGCGTCACAGGCCGCCGACGCCATGCGGTGCCTCGACCACGTCCGCATCGACATGAAGACGGACGCGGCCGGCGCGCTGCGCATCATGGAGGTTAACGGGATCCCGGGCCTCAAGCCGCACAAGAGCTGGGGCCCGCAGCTGTGCTCGCTCTATTTCCAGTCCCCTGGCGGGGAGATGGACGACTACCGCCGGCTCATCAGGACCATCATCGACGAGGCGGGTCGGCGGTACGGGATCTGAGGCGCCGGGAGATGGAGCGGCGCCCTATGGCACCTGTCTCGTGAAGTACTCCTCTACCATCTGGAACGTCTCTCTGGCGTACCGCGGCCGCTCGCCCTCCATGACGCGAGTCAGGAACGTCCGCCACAACTCGATGTGCTGCACCGTCGTGATGCGATTCCTGAACATGGCGGCGGCTTTCGCTGGTTCGGTCGCCATGCGTTCGAGGATGCCCGACACCTCGGCGGCGAATCCCTGCCGGCCGTAGTACGCAAGGTACGCGTCCCACGCGCGCGCCGGCCCGCCGGCCGTCAGGAACGGCTTCGACAACGTGGCGATCGTGCGGTAGAACGCCGACCCCTCCCCGGGGGTCAGCCGGCGCAGCCCGGTGTCGGTGATCCGGTAGGGGTGCATGTCCGCGTGTAAAACCCGTTCGCCGGCGAACTGCAGCGTGACCGCGAACCCGACCTTGCGATGGTGCAGCGTGGTAGGCTGGTAGAACACGAAGTTGCCGAGGCTGTAGACGATCGGCGACCGGCCCCGCCATTCGACGCCCTGCGGCACGTGCGGGTGGTGCCCCACCACGGCGTCCGCCCCGGCGTCCGCCAGCGCCCGGCAGGCTTCGACCATGTACGGGGGCGGGTACGGCACGTACTCCAGCCCGGCGTGCACGATCGCGATGACCACGCCGCCAGCCTCCCGGCAGCGTTCGACGGTCTCGACCGCGCGCTGGATGTCCCAGCCGTGGACGCCGGCACCGGTGCGGGCGGCTGTCTCGTCTTCCCCTTCGCTGACGTTGACGACGTGAACCCGCCGGCCCTTGACGGTCAGGGTCAGCGGCGCCCAGGCCTCGTCGGGGGTCAGGCCGGCGCCGACGGTCCTGATGCCGGCGCGCGCCAGCACGCGGAGGGTGTCACGCAGGCCGCGGACCCCGTAGTCCAGGACATGGTTGTTGCCGAGGCACGCCACGTCGAACGGCACGCACGTGAGGCCCGCCACGTGCCCGGGCTCGCCCTTGAACACGGCGCCGCTCTTCACCACGGAACGGTCGGCCCGCGTCAGGGCCGCTTCGCAGTTGACGATGCGGAGGTCCGCGTCGCGGAGCACCGGCAGCAGATCGCCGTACGCGGACGCCGGATCCTGGCGGATCAGGGGATCGAACGCCCGGATGGGCGCCCAATCCCCCGCCACGAGGACGGAAAAGCCGTCGGCGGCCATCACTTCTTCTTTCCGGCCTGTGCCAGCAACGCCTTGAAGGCCTCGTCGTCGGTCTTGAAGTCGCGCGCAGCCTGACCGACGCGGACGATGCGGATGGTCCGGATCGCGTCGCCCGGCTTCAAAGCCGCGACATGCCGGGCGCCGGCGATCACGGTGCCGATGGCCGCGGCCTTCTTGTCCTGCCCGCTGTTCTTCTGGAGGGTCAGGTAGAACGTGTTGGGACCGCTCAAGCCGAGCACGCCTGCGGCGTCGTGCTTCAGCGCCGCGTTGCGCGTCTTCGGCAGCACGGGCACCGCGACGCTCTTCTGCGTCTCGGACTCGATGACGGCGTTCACGAGCCCGCCCTTGACCAGCGTGATCTTTCCGACGGGCGGCGGTTCGGTACGCGCCCCACCGAAGCCCATGCCCGGCGGCGGACCGCCCCGCCCGGCCTGCGGCGCCTTGCCTTCGACAATGCGCACGAAGTTCGCGGTGGCCAGCGGCGCGTTGGCGAAGTCGAGGGTCGTCATCAGTTGCCGCTGTTCCTCACCCGACCCGATCGTGAAGGCCGCATACAGACCGTCGGCGAGATAGACGCCGTCCCGGGCCAGCGGCTTGTCCAGATTCGCCACGCCATGCACGACGACGGCGGTGACCAGGGCCGAGTGCTGCTGGTGCGCGGTGTACGGCACGAGTTCGCTGTAGAGGTCGTTGGTCGTGTGCCAGGCGTACGGATAGGGATACGACGCGATGTCTTTCCCGTCCGGGCCCGTGCGCGCCGAACTGGTGGTGAAGTTCAGCACCGGGACGCTCTTCATCTCGAACGACGACGAGTCCGTGCCGCCGGGCGACGTGGCATGGGCGCGCGGCACGCCCTGCACGAGCTTGAAGGGCCAGCGGGGGTTCAACTGCTCCAGCGGCGCGGTGACGGCCTTGAAGTCCTCGTACCACGTCTCGGGCACGGTGGCGCCCGTGATGGCGCTGGGGCTGCCGTCCCGATTGATCATCATCACGATCTTCGCGTGCAGATCCGGGTGCTGCCTGAGCCAGGCCTGCGACCCGACCAGCCCCTGCTCCTCGGCGGCGAACGCGATGAAGACGATGGACCGCTTCGGCTTCGCCCCCGACGCGGCGATGAGGCGGATGGCTTCCATCATCGGCGCGAACCCCGAGCCGTCGTCGACGCCGCCGGTGCCGCCGGTGAAGGCGTCGAAGTGGCCGCCGATCACGATGTACTCGTCGGGCCACGTCGTGCCGCGCAGCGTCGCGACGACGTTGTGGTACTTCACCGGGCCCATCTTGAACCAGTTGCGGATGTCGAACTCCAGAACCACCGGCTGCTTCTTCTCGACGAGGTCCTTGATCTCCCGGTACTGCGTGTCGAGCAGCTTGATGTCCGGCAGAACCGGCAGCGCGTCCCACGACGCGGCGAAGCCGTCGAGGACGCTGAGGGGCGGCTCGGAGTTGTTGTCGGGCTGGATGGGGGACGGCGGGGTGGCCGACTGGATCGTGCCCAGCGCGCCAGCGTCGACGAGGGCCGTCGTGAGCGGCGGCATCATCGCGGCATCGAGGTACTCGGGCGATCCGTCCGCCAGTTTCGAATTGCGGCGGCCGTCGCGCGCGAAGCCCGTGCTCGCGCCCGGGATGAGGACCCAGGAGCCCTTGAAGGCGGCCTTGTTCGCGCTGATTTCGGCGATGGCCGCCTCGATGGCGGCTCTCTTCTTCTCGACGTTCTCCTTGCTGACCGGCTGCCCGCCCTGGGCGCGGCCGGGCACGGAGAACGGATCGGCCTTCAGGATGACGACCGGCCCGCGCTGGATGCCCTTCGTGCCCGCCGTGAAGCTGGGCGTCGCGAAGCGCAGGGCCTTCTCGGCCGGCTTCAGCATCTTGCCGAACCAGGGGCCCCGATTGAAGCCGACAGGCACTTCGCCCACCTCTTCGAGCCGCGCGTCGAGGCCGAACTGCTTCAGTTGCCAGACCAGCCACTGCGTGGCGTCCGAGTACGAGTTGGTGCCGGTTTCACGGCCGCCGAACCGGTTGCTGGCGTAGTCGTTCCACGTCATCACCCGGTTGTCCGTGGTACCCAGCTGGATGATCTTGGCGACAGCGGGGTCGGCCGGCGCCTGGGCCTGCGGAGCGGCCTGAAATGCCAGGGCCAGCGCCGCGAGCGTCAGCCAGGCGGCGCCGGTGAATGAACGGGTCCTCATGAAGCCTCCAGGAAGGTGGCGGCCGCCGGCTGGCGCCGCCCGCCGGCAAGGACTGCCGGCCGATCCCGGAGAGCATACTACTGTTTCTTCAGCTTCTCGAACGCCGCGGCAAAGGCCGTGCTGGGCGGCCGCGCGGGTTCGGGCCGGGATGGGGAACGGCCGCCGGCCCGTGCCGGCTGGCGGCTGGCCTGGCCGTCGGGACGACCGGCGCCCGCGGCTGCCGGCTGGCCCGGACGCGGGGCGCCGGGTGCGGCCACGCCGGATTTCATCGACAACGCAATCCGCCGCCGCTCGAGATCCACTTCGACGACGCGGACCTTGACGATGTCGCCGGCCTTCACCACCTCGCGCGGGTCTTTCACGAAGCGGTCGGCGAGCTGCGACACGTGCACGAGGCCGTCCTGGTGGACGCCGACGTCGACGAACGCGCCGAAGTTGGCGACGTTGGTCACCACACCCTCGAGCATCATGCCCGGCTGCAGGTCGGTCAACTCGTGGACGCCGTCCCTGAAGACGGCTGTCTTGAACTCCGGCCGCGGGTCGCGGCCCGGCTTCTCGAGTTCCACCAGGATGTCCTTCACCGTCGGCAGGCCGAACCGATCGTCGACGAACCGGTCCGGCGGCAACGCGCGCAGGACGTCGGTCCTCCCGATGACGTCGCGCACCGGGAGCCCGACGGCCTCGATGATGCGCTGCACCACCGGGTAGGCCTCCGGATGGACCGCCGAGCGGTCGAGGGGGTTGTCGCCGTCCATGATGCGCAGGAAGCCGGCCGCCTGCTGGAACGTCCGCTCGCCGACGCGCGGCACCTTCAGCAGCTGGAGTCGGCTGCGGAAGGGTCCGTTGGCATCGCGAAACGATACGATGTTCTTCGCCAGCGACTCGCTCAACCCGGAGATGCGCGCCAACAGCGGCGCCGAGGCGGTGTTGACGTCGGCGCCCACGGCGTTCACGCAGTCCTCGACCACGGCATCGAGCTTGCGCGCGAGCTGGGCCTGGTTGACGTCGTGTTGGTACTGGCCCACACCGATGGCCTTGGGCTCGATGCGCACCAGTTCGGCGAGCGGATCCTGCAGGCGCCGCGCGATCGACACGGCGCCGCGCAGCGACACGTCGAGATCCGGGAACTCCCGGGCAGCCAGTTCGGACGCCGAGTACACGGACGCCCCGGCCTCAGACACGACGGCCTTGAGGAGCTTCAGATCGCCGTGTGTGGCGATCAACTCGGCGGCCAGCTTGTCCGTTTCGCGCGACGCCGTGCCGTTGCCGATCGAAAGGATGTGCACGCCGTGCCGCCGGCACAGCGCCGCCAGCGTCGCGATGGATCCGTGCCAGTCGTTGCGCGGCGGGTGCGGATAGATCGTCGTCGTCTCCAGCAGCTTGCCCGTGCCGTCGACGACGGCCACCTTTACGCCGGTGCGGATGCCGGGATCGAGGCCCATGACGACGCGCTGGCCGGCCGGGGCCGCCAGCAGCAGGTCGCGCAGGTTGGTGCCGAAGACCCGGATGGCTTCGGCCTCGGCCTGGTCGCGCAAACGATCCTCGATCTCCGTCGACAGGTGCGGCAGCAGCTTGACCCGCCAGGTCCACCGGACCGCCTCGGCCAGCCAGGCGTCGGCCGGCCGGCCCCTGGCCTCGACGCGGAACCGGGCGGCAATCCGGCGCTCGGGCTCGGTCGGCCCTGGTGCCGCTGACGCGTCCGGCACGGTGACCGCCACCTTCAGCACCTCCTCCTTGCGCCCGCGCAGGAGCGCCAGCGCACGGTGCGACGGGATCTGCCTCACCGGTTCGCTGGCGGCGAAGTAGTCCTTGAACTTGATCCCCTCCTGCTCCCTGCCCGGGACGACCGTGGAGGTCCACTCCGCGCAGTTCCAGAGGTACTCGCGAAGGCCGCCCACCAGTTCGGCATCCTCGGCGAAGGTCTCCATCAGGATCCAGCGCGCGCCTTCGAGAGCCGCCACCGTGTCGGCCACGCCCTTCCCGGCGTCTACGTACGGCAACGCCGCCGCTTCCGGAACCAGCAGCGGATCGTTCAGCAGCGCCAGCGCAAGGGGTTCGAGCCCCGCCTCACGGGCCATCTGGGCCTTCGTGCGGCGTTTGGGCTTGTAGGGCAGGTACAGGTCTTCGAGGCGTGCTTTCGTCTCGGCCGCGTTGACAGCGTCCGCCAGTTCCGGCGTCAGCTTGCCCTGCTCGGCGATGCTGGCCAGGATGACGGCCCGGCGCTCTTCGAGTTCACGCAGGTAGGTGAGCCGCTCTTCGAGCGTGCGCAACTGCGTGTCGTCGAGCCCGCCGGTGGCCTCCTTGCGGTACCGCGCGATGAAGGGCACCGTGGCCTTCTCGTCGAGGAGGGCCACGGCCGCCTCGACCTGCGCCGGTCGGACGCCCAGTTCGGTGCTGATGCGGTCGGTGATTGAGAGCATGGAATGAATGGTCGGAGATCGTGCGCGAGCGGGCCAGGGGCTGGTGCTAGCCTCTAGCCTCTAGCCTCTAGCCTCTAGCCTCTAGCCTCTAGCCTCTAGCCTCTAGCGTTTGACCACCGTCACCGTTATCTGCGACGGGTAGGCCGTCGAGTGGTGGACAGCGTTGCGGGCCACCACACCCTTCGATTCATCGAAGTTGTTGCCGCCCGTGTTGAGGTTGCGGTCGAAACGCGGGAAGTTGCTGCTCGAGACCTCGATGCGCAGCCGGTGCCCCGGTTTGAAGTAGTTGCTCGTCGTCAGGGGCTGCAGTGTCACCTTGTAGACCCTGCCGGCCTCCATCCACACCGGCGGGACGTCGTACCCGTCCCGGTACCGCATGCGCTGAATCGACTCGTCGAGGTTGTAGGCGCGCCCGTCGGGATAGACATCGAGCACCTTCACCGTGAAGTCGGTGTCCTTCGCGTCGGACGACACGTACAGGGTCGGGACGATGGGTCCGGAGATCTCGATGCCGTCCTTGAAGGGCTCCGACGTGTAGACGAGCACGTCGTGCCGCGCCTCCATCTTGCGCTGATCGAAGGACCCCGCCTGGATGGCCGTCCCGGTGCAGCAGACGTTCCCGCCGTAGGACAGGACCGGGTTTGCCGGGTCGTACGTGAAGTGGTCCGGCATGTTGGTGGCCGGCGGCGCCGCCGCCAGGGTGCCGTCGCCGTAGAGCGAGTTCGCCTTGCCGCCGCTGGCCAGGTAGAACGTCATCGGCTGAGCGCCGGCGGGAGGCCAGGTATCGGACGTCTGCCAGGTGTTCGACCCCATGGTGAAGTACGTCACCTTCGGCAGGCGGTCGAGCCGTTCACCTTTCTCGCCCTTCAGGAACCGGTCGAAGAAGCCGTAGACGATGTCGTTGTAGTCGAGGCGGGCGTCGCCCATGCTGCGCTCACCGACCACCGTGTCCTCGCTGGCTCGCGTGTACGAACAATGGGCCACGGGCGCGATGATCGCCCACTGCTGATCGGCGACGGCCGGCCTCGCGGTCTTGCGGACATGGTTGTAGAGCGCCAGGTTCGGCCCCACCGAGACGTCGTACCACGACATGAACCACAGTCCCGGCACGTTGATCGCCGCATCGTCGTGGACAAGCCCGCCCTTGTACCACGCGGGATCGTTGGGCGTGCGCTGCACCATGCGGCCGCCGGTCGGCACGGGCATCGAATCCGCGAAGATGCCCCTCGGGCCGTCGACGGCGGTGTAGATGTCCTGGATGGGCAGCGTCCACAGGGCCTTCGACCAGTCGACATCCGGCATCCGGGGCGCCAGGTCGAAGTACTTCGACGCCTTGACCAGGTCCTCGCGGGGCATGTCCTTCGGGAACATGGGCCGCAACTGGTTCTGTTCGTCATGGAGCCACGCGATGAAGAGCATCTGCACCGCGCCGCCGCGATACCAGTTGCCCTGTTCGTAATACGGTTTCACGCGGCCGACGCCGGCACCGAATCCCTGCACGTTCATGGCGGCGTACGCCGGGTGGCCCGTCGCGGCAATCGCCATCTGGTACTCGGCGGTGGACGAGCAGCCCGTGGTGCCGATCTTCCCGTTCGACCAGGGCTGCTTCGTGATCCACGACAAGGCATCTTCGCCGTCGGTGACGGGGGCGCCCAGGATGTCGTAATGCCCTTCCGAGAAGTAGTGGCCCCGCTCGTTCTGGATGACGTAGGCGTACCCGCGCTTCACGGCGGTCAGGGCCTGATTCATGTCGCGCGGCACGCCGTTCTGCACATCCCAGTAGTTGAAGTTGTAGGGCGTGCGGACGAAGATGGTCGGCACCGGCCCGGCGGCATCCTTCGGACGGTAGATGTCGGTGGCGAGGCGGACGCCGTCGCGCATCGGCATCATCACCTTGCGTTCGACGACGGCGACGCTCTGCAGCTCGCGTTCGGTGCGCCAGCGCTGGGCGGCCTGGTCGGGCGTGAGGCCCGCGCCGCGCTGCGCGACGACGGAAACGGATGCCGCCAGCAGGACGGCAGCGAGGACGGCAACGGACACGCGGCGGGTGATGGTCGGCATCTCTGGCTCCAGGGTGTTCCTCAGGATACAGGGGCTGGCCCCTGGCTCCCAAGATGCCTATACTTGTCTATACAAGCTATGTCGACTCCCCTCACGCTCACCCCTTCCACGGTCACCCTCGCCGACCTGCGCCGGATTCACGACGGATCCGATCCGCTGCGGCTCGACCCGGCCGCCCGCCCCGGTGTCGAGGCCGCCCGCGCCGCCGTCCAGGCCATCGTCCGCGACGGCCGCGTGGTCTACGGCGTGAACACCGGGTTCGGGAAACTTGCACAGACCACCATCCCGGCGGAGCGGCTGACTGAACTGCAGACCAACCTGGTGCTGTCGCACAGCGTGGGCACGGGGCCCCTGTTGCCGCCGCGGGTCGTGCGGCTGATCCTCGCCCTCAAGGTCATCGGACTGGCGCGCGGTCATTCCGGGGTGCGCTGGGAGGTCATCGAGGCGCTGCTGGCGATGGCCAATGGGGGGGTGCTGCCGTGCATCCCGGCCAAGGGGTCCGTCGGCGCCTCGGGCGACCTGGCGCCGCTGGCCCACATGAGCGCGGCGCTCCTGGGCGTTGGCGACGTCACGATCCACGGACGCGTCGCGCCCGCCGCCGAGGGACTGCGGGTGGCCGGCCTGCGCCCGTTGACGCTCGAACCCAAGGAGGGGCTGGCGTTGCTGAACGGCACGCAGGTGTCCACCGCCCTGGCGCTGAGCGGCCTGTTTGCCGCCGAGAACGTCTTCGGGGCCGCCGTCGTCGCCGGCGCGCTGTCCCTCGAGGCCATCAAGGGGTCCCTCGCCCCGTTCGATCCCCGGATCCATGCCGCGCGCGGGCAGCGGGGCCAGATCGCCGTGGCCGCGGTCTTCCGCGGGCTGGTGGGCGGCAGCGACATCCTGGCGTCCCATGTCGGATGCGATCGGGTGCAGGATCCGTACTCGATCCGCTGCCAGCCGCAGGTGATGGGGGCCTGCCTCGACAACATCACGCACGCATCGCGGGTGCTGGAGATCGAGGCCAACGCCACGTCCGACAACCCGCTGGTGTTCGCCGACACGGGTGACGTGCTGTCGGGCGGCAACTTCCACGCGGAGCCCGTGGCGTTCGCGGCCGACATCCTGGCCCTCGCCATCGCCGAAATCGGCGGCCTGGCCGAGCGCCGCATCGCGCTGCTCGTCGATGCGAACCTGAGCGGCCTGCCGCCGTTCCTGGTCCACGAGGGCGGCGTGAACTCGGGCTTCATGATCGCCCACGTCACCGCCGCGGCGCTGGCGTCCGAAAACAAGAGCCTGGCGCACCCGGCCAGCGTGGACAGCCTGCCGACCTCGGCCAACCAGGAAGACCACGTGTCGATGGCCACCAACGGCGCGCGCCGCCTCCACGACATGGCCGCCAACACGGCCACCATCGTCGGGATCGAGGCCGCCGCGGCCGTGCAGGGCATCGAGTTCCACCGGCCGCTCCGCTCGTCGGACGCCCTCGAGGCGCAGGTGGCGCACATCCGGACACGCGTCGCCCCGTACGATCACGACCGGTTCTTCGCTCCCGACATCGAGACCATGAGCCGCTGGGCCGTCGAGGCGCCGCTGCCGGCGCCCGTGCGCGCCCTGCTGCCGAGTCAGAAGGCACCGCAGGAGACATCATGACCATCGATCCCAGGCGTGACGACACCCGTGAGATTCGCGCCCCGCGGGGCACCACGCGGGCGTGCAGGAGCTGGCTGACCGAAGCGGCGTACCGGATGATCCAGAACAACCTCGATCCCGAGGTGGCCGAGAACCCGCAGAGCCTCGTCGTCTACGGCGGCATCGGCCGCGCCGCCCGAAACTGGGCCTGCTTCGACGCCATCCTCGAGGCGCTGCGCCGGCTCGAAGACGACGAGACGCTGCTCGTCCAGTCGGGCAAGCCGGTCGGGGTGTTCACGACGCACCCCGACGCGCCGCGCGTGCTCATCGCCAACTCGAATCTCGTGCCGAAGTGGGCCACCTGGGAGCACTTCCACGAACTGGACCGCCGGGGCCTGTTCATGTACGGCCAGATGACGGCCGGATCGTGGATCTACATCGGCAGCCAGGGCATCGTGCAGGGCACCTACGAGACCTTCGCGGAGGCGGGGCGGCAGCACTACGGCGGCGACTGGGCCGGGCGCTGGATCCTGACCGCGGGCCTCGGCGGCATGGGCGGGGCCCAGCCGCTCGCCGCCAGCTTCGCCGGCGCGTCGTCGCTCGTCATCGAGTGCGACCCGGCGCGCATCGCGGCGCGGCTGCGCACGAAGTACCTCGACGAGCAGGCGCACGACCTGGACGATGCCCTCGCACGCGTGCGGGAACACTGCGCGAGGAAGGAGGCGGTGTCGGTGGGGCTGCTGGGCAACGCGGCCGAGATCCTGCCACGCCTCGTGCAGCGCGCGAAGGCGGGCGGCCTGCGGCCGGACCTGGTCACCGATCAAACCAGCGCCCACGACCTCGTCAACGGTTACCTGCCCATGGGCTGGTCGCTCGAACAGTGGCGTGCGGCGCAGGCAGACCCGGAGCAGCACGCGATGCTGAAGGCCGCCGCCGGCCGCAGTTGCGCCCTGCACGTGCAGGCGATGCTCGACTTCAAGGCCATGGGCCTCCCCGTGGTCGACTACGGCAACAACATCCGGCAGGTGGCCCGTGACCACGGCGTCGCCGACGCCTTTGCGTTTCCCGGCTTCGTGCCGGCGTACGTCCGGCCGCTGTTCTGCGACGGCAAGGGACCGTTCCGCTGGGTGGCGCTCTCGGGTGATCCCGAGGACATCCGCCGGACCGACGCGAAGCTGAAGGAGCTCTTCCCGGCCAACGCCGGCGTGCAGCGCTGGCTCGACATGGCCGGAAAGCGGATTGCGTTCCAGGGACTGCCGTCGCGCATCTGCTGGCTGGGTCTGGGCGAACGTCACGTCGCGGGCCTGGCCTTCAACGCCATGGTCCGATCAGGCGAGCTCAAGGCGCCGATCGTCATCGGCCGCGACCATCTCGACACCGGGTCGGTGGCGAGCCCGAACCGTGAGACGGAGGGCATGCTGGACGGATCGGACGCGGTGTCCGACTGGCCGCTGCTGAACGCGATGCTGAACACCGCGGGTGGCGCCACGTGGGTCAGCTTCCATCACGGCGGCGGCGTCGGCATGGGGTACTCGCAGCACGCCGGCGTCGTGATCGTCTGCGATGGCAGCGAGGCCGCTGACCGGCGGCTGGCGCGCGTCCTGTGGAACGATCCGGCCTCCGGCGTGATGCGCCACGCCGACGCCGGCTACGAGCAGGCCCGGGCGTGCGCACGCGCGCAGGGGCTGAAGCTGCCGCTGTTCGCGGCGGAGTAGCCGCGTTGTCGTGGGGGCTGGCTTCAGCCAGCCCCGGGTACGTCCGGCTAACGCCGGACGCCACGAAGACCAGGCCAGGCGCCACGAAGGGCTTTGACGTCCGTCGTGCAGGGCTTCAGCCCTGCCGGGCGCCACGAAGGACGACGACGGATGGCAGCGAAGATGGTGACCCGACGTCAGCTCGACACCGGCCACGGATCGCGGGCGCTCTACGTCGCCGTGAAGGACCACGTCCGCGCCGGGATCCGTTCGGGCCGGTGGAAGGCCGGCGACCGTCTGCCGTCCGAGCACGAACTGGTGGCCGCCCTCGGCGTCTCGCGCATGACCGTCAACCGCGCGCTGCGCGAATTGGCCGGCGCGGGCGAACTGGTGCGCATCGCCGGCGTCGGCACGTTCGCCAGCGAACCGAAGCCCCAGTCTGGGCTCCAGCGCGTCGCGAGCATCGCGGACGAGATCCGGGCGCGCGGCCACGCGTACGCCTGCCACCTCGTGGCAGTGACGCGCGAGGCGGCGTCGGTCGAGGTGGCGGCCGCGCTGGATCTCGGCACGGGCGACGCCGTCTACCACTCGGTGTGCGTCCATCACGAGAACGGCGTGCCCGTCCAGCTCGAGGACCGCTACGTCAATCCGCAGGCCGCCCCGGCGTTCATCGATCAGGACTTCCGCCGGATCACGCCGTCGGAGTACCTGCTGCAGGCCGTGCCGCTCGACGAGGTGGAGCACGTGGTGGACGCCACGCGGCCGGCGAAGCGCGAGGCGGCGCTGCTGCAGGTGAAACCCAAGGAGCCGTGCCTGGTGCTGACCCGCCGCACGTGGTCCCGCGGCCGCACCGTCACCTTCGTGCGCTGCGTGCACCCGGGATCGCGTTACCGCCTCGGCACACGGTTCAAGGCCAGCGGCCCCCAGACGTTCGCGTAGGCTTCCTTCCGAGCCGCTGCGGGATCGGGCCCGGGTCCCGACGCGCGTCGGCGCTCAGCGCGGGCGTTCGTCCTGATCCGCGGCAGCGTCCGCATAGTGCTCGCGCAGGCAATCCGGACACATGCCGTGGCTGAAGACGGCTTCGGAGTGATCCTTGATGTAGGCCTCCATCTGGGTCCAGTAGCCCTGGTCGTCGCGGATCTTCTTGCACCACGCGCAGATCGGCAGCAGGCCGTGCAGGACCTTGAGATCCGCCAGGGCGCGATCCACCCGCGCCGCGAGTTCGCGCTCGCGCGCCTGCAACCGGCGGATACGCCCGCGATGGGCCGCGTAGGCCGAGCCGGACACCAGCCCGAGGGCGACCACCACCGCCAGCGTCAGGAACCAGACGGTCTGATAGACGTGCGGCCGCAGCGTGACGTCCACGGCCGCTCCCGTCGCGCTCCAGTCGCCGTCGCGCGGCCTGGCCGACACGACGAACCGGTAGCGGCCCGGCCGGATGTTCGTGTACCGCGCCTCACGCGACTTCCCGGCCGCCACCCAGCCGGGGTCCGAGCCTTCCAGGCGATAGCGGAACTCGATCTCTCCGGCCCCGGTGAAACTCGGGGCCGTGTAACGGAACACCAGCGTGCCGCGGCCCTGCGGCGCGTCGAGCGGCGCCACCGTCGTGTAGGTCCGGTCGTTGACGGTGACGCCCTCGATCCGGACCGGGAGCGTCAGGACAACGGCGCGCACCGTCGACGGATCGGCTTCCACCACGCCGCCGAGGGTCGCGAACCAGACACGGCCGTCCCGGCTCGTCATGGCCACCGGATGGTGGCTCAGGGCGCACTGCGTGCTGGGCAGACCGTGCTCCAACCCGAAGACCTCGGCGGACACGCGGGGCACACGCCCGTCCGCAACCGCGTGCAGGTCATCGCGGCGAACCGCGAACACCCCCCGGCCCGACGCCATCCAGAGACGGCCTGTCGCATCCGCCGTGATGCCGTAGATGTAGTTCTCGTGCAGGCCGTCGAGGGCCCGGATCGACGCGAGGCGCCCGTGGGCGAGCCGGCTCAGGCCGCGCCGCGTGGCAATCCAGAGGACCCCGTCGGGGTCTCGCAGCAGCGCCTGTACGTTGTCGTCGGCCAATCCCTCACGCGTCGTGTACCGCGTGACGCCGTCGTCACGCAGGTGCAGGAGTCCACTGCCCCGGGTGCCGATCCAGAGCCCGTCGGCGCCGCCGCACACGAGGGCCCGCACATCGCCCGTCGACGCCCCCGGCGGAACGGTCTCGACTCCATTCGGGTGCACGCGTACGACGCCGTTCGCGTTGGTGCCGACGACCATCGCGCCGTCGGCCTCCGGGCACATCACCCGCACGTGCGTGCGCAGTCCCGCGTGGCGGCCGATGGGTTCGAAGCGTGTCGGGAATCGGCTGGCCCAGGGAGAAGCGGGACCGGCCGATCGGTACAGGCCCGCCTCGGTGCCGACCCACAGGCGGCCGGACCGGTCCTCGGCCAACGACGAAATCGCCCGGTCCGGCAGCCCGCTGGCGGCGGCGAATGACACCATCCGGCGATCCGACATCGCCACGAGTGCCGTGCCGCTGGCAGCCCAGATCGTCCCGTCGGACATCTCGAAGACGGCCGTGGCCGTTTTCGAGGGCAGGCCGGCGGCAGGATCCCACACCCGGAAGAGCGCCCGCTGCAGCCGGACCAGGCCGTAGCCGCGAAACCCGACCCAGATGCCGCCTTCGTTGTCCTGCCCCACCGTGGTGACGTCCACGCCGCTCAGGACGCTGGTGAACCGCATGTGTGCGCCGGGTTCCCCGATCGAGTGGTCCAGCCCGTTGCTGGTGCCCACCCACAGCCGTCCGTCGGCGTCTTCCCGCACGGTCTGGACCGCCCGCGACGACAGGCCGTGAGCGGGTCCGAACGCCACGGCGCCGCCGGGCGACACCAGGAGGAGGCCGTGTGAGGTGCCCGCCCAGAGGCGGCCTGCCCGATCGTGGGTGAGGGCATCCACCTGCACCGGTTCCCCGCCGGGCAGCAGGGGCACGGCTGAGAACCGGCTGCCGTCGAAACGCTGGAGGCCCGCGCG
Source organism: uncultured Vicinamibacterales bacterium (assembly GCA_964396055.1). GTDB lineage: Bacteria > Acidobacteriota > Vicinamibacteria > Vicinamibacterales > JAKQTR01 > CAYJPV01. The sequence continues at coordinate 16,211 of CAYNDV010000003.1, forward strand.
GGAGCCGACCAGGACGGCTCCGGCTGCGTCGATGGCCAGACTGCGCACGCCGGCGTCGGCCAGGCCGTCGCGCGTGGTGAAGTTGGTGAACACGCCCCCCGCATACCGGCTCAGGCCGCGGTCCGTGCCCACCCACAGGGTGCCGTGCCCATCGACGGCCAGGACCCTCACGAGGTCGTCCACGAGGCCGTCGGCGGCGGTCAGCGTCCTGAAGGCTCCCAGGTGGTAGCGTCCAAGTCCGCCGCCGTTCACGGCGATCCACAGGGCCCCGTCGGCCGCCTCGGCAAACGAATAGATCTCCCCCTCGGGCGGGGCGGATGGCTCGCGGCCGGTCCACACGGTGAATGTCAGTCCGTCGAATCTGGCGGCCCCTCCCCGCGTGCCCACCCAGAGGTAGCCGTCGCGGGCCTGATGCAGGCTGATCACGCGATCGTGGGGCAGGCCCTGGCCCTGACGCCACGCGCCGGCGACGGTCCACTCGAGTTCCCCGGGATGCCGGACGGTCGAGATCTGCGCCGTCGTCGTCTGTGGCACCGCGGCCAGCATCATCACGGCGAGCATCGCCCGTCGGAGCGCGCCGGCGGTCGTCTGAGGACAGGTCATGGCATCCTCATGGGCCCTTCCGCTCGATCGGCCCGCTCAGGAGTGCGCTCCGGGGGTTCACCACGCGGCCCCTGGGGCCGGCGCCATGCCGGCCATCTCGGCCACCGCGGTGAAGAACTCCCGCTTCCGCGCGGACGACAGCCCCCAGTTCACCGGGACGCTCTGGTAGCCCTCGTCAAACCCCTCGCCGGCCCGTCGGAAGTCGAAGAACCCCCACGACGTCATGTCCGGGGAGCATAGCAGGGCCGGACGTGGTGGACCACCCCTGGGGCTCCTGCGCGAACCCGGCCCCCGGGGATGCGCCTGGCCGCAGGACGCCCTCAGGCCGAACGGCCGGTTCCGTTCGTCTAATCCGGTAGTCCCGGCGGAAGGGAGAGTTCATGCGCCGCGTTCGCCGATACACGCTCGTCGCCCTGATTCTCGCAGCCCTGGCCGCCGGCGGCATCGCCGTGTCCGGCTACGGCAGCCGGGCCGTGTCGCTGGTCCGGGCGCTGGCCTGGAACCTCGACATCGACGCGGCCATGGACGTCGCGGGGATCGCCCCCGGCATGGTGGTCGGCGAAGCCGGCGCCGGTGACGGCTACTTCACCCTGCCGATGGCTCGGCGGGTCGGCGCATCGGGGGCCGTTTACGCCAACGACATCAGCGCCCGGGCGCTGCGGCAGCTCGCGGAGCGGGCCCGGCGCGACGGGCTGGCCCACGTGCACACGATCGAAGGCGACATCGACGATCCCCGATTTCCCCGGCGCGATCTCGACCTGGTCGTCATCGTCCATGCGTTCCACGACTTCAGCCAGCCCGTCTCGTGGCTGCGCAACACCAGGAAGTACCTGAAGCCCGGCGCCGCGGTCGCCATCATCGACCGCGACCCGGCCCAGGGCGCCGAGGGCCATTTCTGGACCCGGGAGCGGATTCTCGGCTATGCCGCCGATGCCGGGTTCGAGCCGGTGAAGGTCGTCGACGGCATCTCGAAGCACCTCATCATCGTCCTCAGGCCGGGCCGCGGCTGACGGGCGATGCTCCCGCGGATCTCCCGTCCGGGCACGCTTGCCGACGGCGGCGAGTGCTGCTAGTCTGCCCTCGCCCCCTGCGCCCGATCGGGGCGAAGGGCCGGCCGCAACCCACGCGGCCCCTGGAACGGGAGTCATACGATGCATACGCCGGAACAGACACGACGGGATTTCCTGAAGGCCGTCACCGCGGCCACCGCGGTATCGTTCGTGGCGCCACGGGGCGTCGACGCCATCACCCAGCGGCGCAGCCTCGGCGCCAACGATCGTATCCGGATCGGCATCATCGGCTGCGGCAGCCGCGGCGTCGGGACCGAGATGGACAGCGTGCACAAGCACGCGCAGGCCGAGAACCTGGAAGTGATCGCCGTGTACGACCCCTGGCGCGTGGCCAGCGAGGAGGCGGCGGGCAAGGCGAAGGAGTGGTTCGGCACCGCCGCGCGGCAGTGCCGCAGCGTGGACGAACTGCTGGGCCTCCGCGAGGTCGACGCGGTGTTCATCGCGTCGCCCGACCACTGGCATGCCGCCCACCTCGAGGCCGCCGCGAAGGCCGGCAAGCACATCTACGTCGAGAAGCCGATGGCCAACGAGATCGGCGAGCTGAACCGCGCCTACAAGGCGGCGAAGGCGTCGGGCGCCATCATCCAGGTGGGCACGCAGCTGCGCAGCACGCCCATCGCGGCGGGCTGCCGCGAGCTGCTCAAGTCGGGCAAGCTCGGGAAGATCTCGCGGATCGAGCAGATCCGCAACAGCGACAAGCCGTACTGGTACCAGTACCTCAAGCCCGACGTGAAGGCGGCGGATCTCGACTGGAAGACCTTCACCAAGGGTCGCACCAGGAAGGCGTTCGACCCGATCCTGTACTCGGGCTGGTACGGGTACTGGGAGTTCTCGCAGGGCCCGGTGCCCCAGTGGGGCGTGCATTTCCTCGACCTGGTGCACTTCATCGCCGACCTCGGCATCCCGCAGACGTGTGTGTGTCTCGGCGGCGTCTACACCTGGAGAGACGACCACCGCTTCACCGCCCCGGACCAGGTGCAGGCGCTCTGGCACTATCCCGAGGGGCTGATGATCAGCTACTCGACCAACTTCGGGAACAGCGCCGGTAACGTCACGCGGTTCGGCGGCGACAAGGGCATGCTCAGGCTGGACTGGTCGAACGCGACGTACACCGCCGATGGCGGCATCAACCGCGACGGTTCGATCCGGGGCGAGAACAAGATCGAGCCAATCGAACAGACCGACCACTGGGTGAACTGGTACCGGTGCATGCGCGACGGCAGGACGCCGCACGCGTCACTCGACACCGGCTATCAGCACTCGGTGGCCAGCATCATGGCGACGATGTCCTACGAGACGGGCCGCCGAGCCCGGTTCGACGCCGGCAAACGCACGATCACCCTCGACTGACGGTCTGGGGCCCGGATCCGAGGTTCTTCATGTCCACTCACGATGTCGATCGGCGTCGGTTCCTGATGAGCGTGGCGGGGTCGGCGGCGGGCGCGGCGATGCTGCCGGCGGTGACGGCCGCCGGCGGGCCCTTCGGCGACAGCGACGACCAGACGGTGAGCCGCGGCGATGCAGGCGCCTCCGCCGTCACGCAGCCCAAGGACCCCCTGCTCAGGTTCGCGGTGATCGGGTTGAACCACGGTCACATCAACGCCCAGACCAACGCGATCCTGAAGGCCCGCGGCGAACTCGCCTGGGTGTACGCCAGGGAGCCCGAGCTCGCGCAGGCTTTCCTCAAGCAGTACCCGTTCGCGAAGCTGGCGCGGAGCGAAGACGAGGTGCTGCAGGACGCCAGCGTCAAGCTGGTGGTGAGTGCGGCCATCCCCGACGAGCGGGCGCCGCTCGGCATCCGCGTCATGCGGCACGGCAAGGACTTCATGTCCGACAAGCCCGGCGCCACCACCCTCGAGCAACTGGCCGAGGCGCGCCGGGTCCAGGCCGAGACCAAGCGCATCTACTCGATCATGTACAGCGAGCGCCTCGAGAACCGGGCGACGGTGCGGGCAGGCGAACTCGTGAAGGCCGGCGCCATCGGCCGTGTGCTCCAGACCGTGGGCCTGGGACCGCACCGCATGAACCCGAAGACGCGGCCCGCGTGGTTCTTCGAGCGCGCCCGCTACGGCGGCATCCTGTGCGACATCGCGTCGCACCAGGCCGACCAGTTCCTCTACTTCACCGGCTCGACGCAGGCCGAGGTCGTGGCGTCGCAGGTCGGCAACCTGAACAACCCCCAGTACCCGGGCCTCGAGGACTTTGGCGACGCCCTGGTCCGCGGCAATGGCGGCACGGGTTACATCCGCGTGGACTGGTTCACGCCCGACGGGCTCGCCACGTGGGGCGACGGCCGGCTGACCGTCATCGGCACCGACGGGTTCATCGAGATCCGGAAGAACATCGACATCGCCGGACGACCGGGCGGCAGCCACCTCTTCCTGGTGGACCGGAAAGAAACCCGCTACATCGACTGCGCGGACGTCGTGCTGCCCTACGGCGAGCAGTTGGTGGCGGATATCCTGAACCGCACCGAGACCGCGATGCCGCAGGCGCATTGTTTCCTGGCCACGGAGCTGATCCTGAAGGCCCAGGCGCAGGCGCGGCGGATCACTGCGTCAGCTTGAGCACCCACGCCGGCTGACCGAGCAGCGCTTCCGGGAGGGCCGGGAGCTCGATCGTGATCGTGCTCCCGGCCTTCGCGAAGCGGAGCGGGCCCGCCGCCCCGAGCAGCGTGGCGGCCTTCGGGCTGAGCGCGCCCGCGTCCTTCCACACGAACCGCGCCCCCGGCCATCGCGGCAGGATGGCGTACACCGCGTCGCCCTTCTTCGTGAAGAACGCCTCGATGGACGCCTTGCCGGCCGCCGGGGCCCGGGTGAGTTTCGAGACGTCGTACGCCGAGTCGTATTCCTTGTTGTAGTCGATCGAGGGCACCTGCCCCTCGCTCCACTGCTTGGCGACCGTGTGGGGCCGCGTGCCGTAGATGGCCTCGCCGTTCACGCCGAGCCACGCGCCGATCTCGGCCAGGCGCTGCTCCATGATGACGGGTATCGTGCCGTCGGCGTCGGGTCCGATGTCCAGCAGCAGGTTGCCGCCCCGGCTCACGATGTCGACGAGGATCGTCACGAGTTCACGGCCCGTGCGGTAGTGTTCGAGACGCTCGGCGCGGTTGTAGCCGTACGAGAACCCCATCCCCCGGCTCTCTTCCCACGGGTGCGACGTGTCCGCCATGCCGGGCGTGTACTCGGTGGTCCAGTACCCGCCGTGGCGGTGGCGGCTGTCCTTGCCCCATCGGTCGTTGATGACGACCTCATCCTTCACGGCCGACTCGTTGAAGAGCCAGGCCAGCAGTTCCGGGCTCTTCCACTCGGCCGACGGCAGGTCCCACTCGCCATCCGCGAAGATGATCGAGGGCTCGTAGCGCGTGACGACGTCCTTGAACTGCGGAAACAGGTGCTCGCGCACGTAGCGCGGCTTATCCGCCAGCCAGAGCGGGTTGTACCACTCGTAGAGCGAGTAGTAGAACCCCATCTTCAGGCCCTTCGCGCGGACGGCCTTCGTCAGTTCGCCCAGCAGGTCGCGCTTCGGTCCGATCTCCATCGCGTTCCAGGGCCGCCCCCACGTGGCCGACGCGTCGCGGCTGGGCCACAACGCGAACCCTTCGTGGTGCTTCGACGTGGGCACCACGTACTTCGCGCCGGAGGCGCGGAAGACCTCGGCCCAGTGGTCGGCATCGAACAACTCGGCGCGGAACTGCGGCGCGAAGTCCGCATACGCGAACTCCGGTCCGTACTGTCGCCGGTGATACTCCCACGTGCCCGCCTGGATGGGGCTGGGCTTCGGGCCCTTGCCGCCGGTCAGCGCGTTCCAGTACCACTCGGCGTACGCCAGCTTGCCCGGCAGCACGGGCGCATAGGCGGGCACCGAGTACACGCCCCAGTGGATGAAGATGCCGAACTTCGCGTCCTGGAACCACGCGGGCGTCGGGCGCCCGTCAATCGACTCCCACGTCGGCTGATAGGGCTGGGCCGCCGCCGCCGCCGTCACACCCAGCACCGCCGCCAGCACGATCATCGTTTGTCGCATGCCGCCACTCCTCCGGCGCAACCGGGTCAATCCATCTCCCACAGGCGGAACCCGCCGGCAAACGCGTTGGCGTTGGCGCCGGCTCGGCACCCCTCCGGCAGGCTCGCCAGCTTCTTGACGTTGCCGCCGCCCAGCACGACGTCGTCCACCAGGAACGCCGCGACCAGCTCGCCGACGACCTTGGCGACCGCCCGCCTCCAACGGGCCCGGCCCAGGGCCTCGACGCCGCGGGTGCCGAGGTAGTCCTCGATCGTCTGCTTGCCGTAGGGAAAGTGGCCAAGCTCCATCGGGACGGCATGCCCGTTCACCACGAGGGCGGTGCCGAGGCCCGTGCCCAGGCCGAGGAACAGCATCGTGCCGCCGCGGTAGCTCCCGAGCGCCTGCATCACGGCATCGTTGACGACCCGCACCGGCCGGCGGAACGCCGCGCGGAAGCTGAAGCCGATCCAGCCCTTCCCCAGGTTGAACGGCTCGGCGGCGATACGCCCGTTGTGCACCACACCGGGGTACCCGATGGCCACCGCGTCGTACTTCCAGTCCTTCGTGATCGCCTTCACGCCGCTCACCATGCGGCGCGGCGTCAATCGCGGACCCGACGGGAACTTCCGCGGCTCCTGCTCGCCGCTCAGGAGCACCTTGACGTTGTTCCCGCCAATGTCGATGACGAGCACCTTCTTCGGTGGTTTCATGGGAGCCTCCCTGTTCGCGGCCGGCCGCGTCCCGGAGAGTGTGCCACAGGATCCTGCGCCGCGCCCGGGTGAACTTTCGGCCGGGGATCGTCGTTACACTCTGTATGGCCATGGCCCGGCAGACCCTTCCTCTTTCCGTGCGGATCGGCGTCCAGACGCTGCGGGCAAATCCGATGCGCACGAGCCTGTCCACCCTCGGCGTCGTGATGGGGGCCGCGTCCCTCGTGGCCGTCCTGTCGGTGGGTGACGGTGCCGAACGTTTCGCGCGCGAGCAGATCGAGCGCCGCGGCCTGCAGGTGGTGGCGGTCGTGGCGAAGACCGCCGACACGGTGGACGGCCTGCAGGTGCCCCGGGCCGACTACCCGCGCTTCACGCCCGACGACCTGCGAAGCCTGGCCGGCGCGGTGGGCCCGGGCACCGAGGTGCTGCTCACCATGGACGGCACCGGCCCGCTCACGCTGAAGGGACAACCTCGCGCCGCGCTGGTCCAGGGTCTCGACGTCGCGCACCCGCGCCGGATGAACCTCCGCATCTGGAAGGGCCGGGCCTTCACGCCCGATGAGCTGGCGGATGGCGCGCCGGTGGCGGTCGTCGGGATGGCGCTGGCCACGCAGCTCGCCACCGAGGACAAGCCCGAGGACGCGCTCGACCGTGAACTGCCGTTCGCCGCCGGGCCGCTGCGCGTCATCGGCATCCAGGAGCCGCTGGCCGGCGAGCGGGTGCTCACGGTGACCGTCCCCTTCGCCCGGGCCGAGGCGCTGATGGTGCACGCCCCCCTGCCCCGGGCCCGCATGCTGGTCCTGAACCCCGCGCGCGTGGAGGACGTCGTCGCCGTGAAGGGCGCCGCCGAGCAGTGGGCCGGCCGCCGGAACCCCGAGTGGCTCAGCCGCAAGCAGGTGACGATCGCCTCACAGGGCCTGGATCGCCTCCTGGCCATGAACCAGGGCATCCTGATCTTCAAGATTCTCATGGGCGCCTTCACCGCGATTTCGCTGATCGTCGGCGGCATCGGCATCATGAACGTGCTGCTCGCGTCCGTCGCGGAGCGCACGAAGGAGATCGGGGTGCGCAAGGCGGCGGGCGCCCGCCGACGCGACATCGTCGTGCAGTTCCTTGCCGAGTCCGTGGTCATCGCGACGGCGGGGGTGACGATTGGCGCGGCGCTCGGGATCGCGGGCGCCTATTTCGTCACGTGGATCATGCGGAAGCAGACGCTGGCGCTCGTGTACGCCGCCGTCACCTGGCAGACGCTCGCGGTGGCGATGGGCGCCGCCGCGGCCGTGGGACTGATCTTCGGCCTCTATCCCGCCCTGAAGGCCGCCCGGTTGTCGCCCGTCGAAGCGATGCGCTACGAATGACCGGCGCGGACCCGCCGCCGGGGGCCTGGTGCCGCCCAGCGCAGGACGGCACCGGGCCCACGGCGTGTGCCCGCTGGTGCAGCGGTGCCTACATGTCCATGTACGGCATCGGCGGGACGGCCCCCTTGAGGCGCGCGTACACCGTCAGCGCACCCCGGTGGTGCGCCGTGTGATCGACGATGGCGCCGAAGATGGCCATGCGGGGCACGCCGCCCATGATCGGGCCTTCCGGCAGCGGCGTCAGCAGGTCGGCGTCGCTCGACGCCTCAACCTTGGCGGTGGCGGCAGCCACCGCGCGCTCGAACCACTCGCGCGCCTTCGCCAGTGACGTGTACCCGTTGATGACCTTCGCGTGTTCCTCCCAGTTGAGGTCGAAGCCCTCGGGCCGGAACGCGCCTTCCAGGAACCAGTCGATCGTATGCGCGACGTGCGCCACCTGCTGGGCGGCACTCATCATCCCCTCGGCGGGGACGAACGTGGAATGGGCCTCCGTCAGGTTGCGGGTGGAGCGGTTGAAGTACTCGTGGGCGGACTTCAGCTCGATCAGGGCCTGCTGCGCCAGCGACATCGTGACCTCCAGTTGTTGAGAGAGGACACAGTATTCGCTTTTTATTCGCCATCTGTCAAGCGTGAATCCAGCGGCAGCCGGATTTCGATGGCCAGTCCTCCGCCCGCCCGGTTCGTGGCCCGGACGGTGCCGCCGTGCGCCTCGACGGCCCGCCGGGCAATCGCCAGGCCCAGGCCGAAACCGGGGCCCTGGGGACTCGCCGCGCTGCGGTAGAACGGCTGGAAGATCGCGTCGAGTTCGGCCGCCGGCACCCCGGGGCCCTGGTCGAGCACCCGGACCACGAAGGTGCGGCCGCCGGCGTCGGGGCCGGCAGTGACCTCAACCGCGCTGCCGGGCCTGGTGAACTTCACCGCGTTGCGCACGACGTTCTCGAAGGCGCGGTGCAGCAGTTCCACGCGCACGCTGGCGGTCACCTCGCCTGCGGCCTCCAGGTGCACGGCCTTGCCCGCCGCCTGCGCCTCGAAGTGCGCGTCCTCCGCGATCGACGCCAGCAGATCGACGAGGTCGGCCTGCTCGACGCGGTCGCGCGAGCGGTCGGCCACGTTGGCCTCGAGGCGCGACAGCGTGAGCACCTGCGCCACGAGGTCGTCCACGCGCTGGGCTTCCTGTTCGATGCGCTCCAGCGACGCCTCGACCCGCTGAGGGTTCTGGCGGGCGAGGCCGATGGCCGCCTGCAGCCGCGCCAGCGGCGATCGCAGCTCATGGGACACGTCGTGCAGCAACGACTGCCGGGCGGCCATCAGGGCCTGCAGTTGTGCCGCCATGTGGTCGAAGTGACGCCCCAGGTCCGCGACTTCGTCACGGCGGCGCCCCATCCGCGGCGCCACGCGCGTGTCGAGATGGCCCTGCGACAGGCGGCTGAACGCGGTCCGCAGGTCCCGGATGGGCCGCGTGACGTACCAGGCCGCCAGGGCCCCGAAGATCAGGCTCGCGACCACCCCGGCGGTGATGGGCACCAGCGGCGACGGCGGCCCCGGGCGCAGGACGCGGCTGACGAGCGAGCGGTCGCGCTGGGGCACGAACAGCAGGTAGGTGACGCCGGCGTCCGTCGACACCAGCCGCGCGCCGTCGGCGCGGCGGCCGCCGGCCGTCATGGCCCGCGCGTCGGCCAGCGCGTCGGCCGGGATCGGCCGGCCCAGCAACTCCCGGCCCGAGGCCTCGACGGCAAGCACGGTGGTGTCGCCGTGCTGCCGCCAGTCCTCCATCAGCATCAGCAGGGCGTCGGGGCCGCCGTACGTCAGGGTGGCGGCCGCCGATCCCACGATGGAAGCCGCGCGCGGGCCACCCTCGATCGACGGCTCCAGTCCCTGGTCAGCCGTCCGGACGAAGTAGGCGGCTGCCAGGACGCCGGTGAACCCGACGAGCAACGCGGTCCAGTAGGAGAAGAAGAACTTCCAGAACAGGCGGCCCATCGGGATCACTCCTCGACGAACTGGTAACCCTGGCCGCGCACGGTCTGGATGCACGACCGGCCATCGGCCAGCGTGCCGATCTTCTGGCGCAGGCTGCTCACGTGCACGTCGATGCTGCGGTCGAAACGCGCCAGCGCGCGCCCCAGGCCCAAATCGGACAACTCGGCCTTGCTGACGACCCGTCCCGCGCGACCCGCCAGCACCGCCAGCAGATTGAACTCGGTGCTGGTCAGGTCCAGCGGCTGTCCCCGCCACTCGGCGCGGCGCTTCTCAGGCCACATCGCGAGCGCGCCCGCCAGGATGGGCGCCGCCGCCCCGGCCGAGGCGGCGGCATCGGCGCGACGGAGGATGGCGCGCAGCCGGGCCACCAGCTCGCGCGGGGTGCACGGCTTCGGCACGTAGTCGTCGGCTCCCAGTTCCAGGCCGACGATTCGATCCACGTCGTCGCCGCGGGCCGTGAGCATCAGGACCGGCACGCGGCTGCGCGCGCGGATACGCCGGAGGGCCTCCACGCCGTTCAGGCCCGGCAGCATCACGTCGAGCACGACGATGGCGTAGCGGCCGGAGAGGGCCTCGGCCACGCCCGACTCGCCGTCGTGGACGGCGGAGGTGTCGAAGCCTTCCTGCTGGAGGTACTCGCGCAGGAGGCCGGCCAGCTCCACGTCATCGTCGATCAACAGCACCCGGGTCATCTCGGCCGGCGGCTCCTCCCGTTCCCGGCAGCCATGATACGCCCGCGCGGGAGGCGCCACGGCGGGCTTTACGTTTCTTTGCGGAACTTTGCGCGGGCCGAACCTCGCCTTACGCGGCGGCTGCGTATCGTCAGAGTGACGGAGGACGACGAGATGCGGCAGGCGGGTCGGGCAACGGCGGTGGTACTGGCGCTGGCGGTGACGGCAGGCTGTGCCGCGGTGACGCAGAAGCCGCTGCCGCTGGGCGTCACGGTGCCGCAGGGGTGGCAACAGGCGGCGGAGGCACCGGGGACAGCGGCGGCGGCTGGCGCCGGGGACCTCGCGCAGTGGTGGGGACAGTTCGGTGATGCCACGCTGAGCGGGCTCGTGGCCACGGCCCTCGAGTCGAATCACGACCTGCGCACCGCCGCCACCCGGCTGCGCGACGCGCGGGCCCGCCGCGGCCTCGCGGCCAAGGACCTGCTGCCATCGGTCACGGTGTCCGCAACGGCCAGCACCAGCAAGACGACCGGCGGGCAGGCGGAGAGCCCGGCGCGCGGGTTGTTCGACGCGGGTTTCGACGCGAGCTGGGAGCCCGACGTCTTCGGCGGCACCCGTCAGGCCGTCAACGCGGCCCAGGCCGATCTCGAGGCCAGTGAAGCGGACCTGCGCGCGACGCGCGTCTCGCTGGTCGCCGAACTCGCGTTGAACTACATCGAGCTGCGGGGGTACCGGGCCCGGCTCGGGATTGCGCGCGACAACCTGGCGCAGCAGGAAGAGACGCTCCAGCTGACCACGTGGCGCGCCCGGGCGGGCCTGGTGTCAGACCTCGACGTCCAGCAGGCGCGCACGAACGTCGAGCAGACGCGTGCGGCGATCCCCGCGCTCGAGACCGCGGCGGCGGCGGCGGAACACCGGCTCGCGGTGCTCACGGGCCAGCCCCCCGCGGCGCTGCACACCAGGCTGGCGGATACGGCCCCGATTCCCTCGCTGCCCGACCGCGTCCTGGTCGCAATCCCGGCCGACACGCTTCGGCAGCGTCCGGACGTGCTCGCCGCCGAGCGGCGTCTGGCGGCGGAGACCGCGCGGCTGGGCCAGGCCGAAGCCGCGCGCTATCCCTCGATCCGGCTGTCGGGGTCGCTCGGATTGCAGACGGTGACGGGCGGCGGTTTGGGCGCCGTCGAGTCGTTCAGCCGATCGTTGCTGGCCGGCCTCACCGCCCCGATCTTCGACCGGGGTCGTATCCGGCAGCAGATCGAGATCCAGAGCGCCGCGCAGGAGCGGGCCCTGATTGCGGTCGAGCAGGCGGTGCTGACGGCGCTCGAGGAGGTCGAGAACGCGCTGGTCGGGCTCGACAATGCCCGGCGCCGGCTGGCGGCTCTCACCAGCGCCGCCGAGGCGGCACGCAGCGCGGCGGATATGGCGCGCAGTCGGTACACCGCCGGCCTGGTCAGCTACCAGACGGTCCTGGACACGGAACGTTCGCGGCTGTCTGCCGAGGACAACGTGAAGGCCACCGAGGCGGACGGCGCCTCTGCGCTGGTCCGGCTCTACAAGGCCCTGGGCGGAGGCTGGACGAAAGAGGCCGCACCCACGGCCGGCACGCACCCCGAGAGCGAGGCATCATGAACCCGACACCCTCATCGCCGGGCGACACGCTCGCCCGCATCGTCAGCGACAGCTCGAGCCGGAGCCGGTTGCGCCGATCGTGGCCCCTCGCCCTCGCGGCGCTGGTCGTCGCGGCGGCGGCGGTGCTCGCGCTTGCGGCGCGATCGAGCAGCGCGTCCGCCAACCTGCAGTACCGCACCGAACCCCTCACGCAGGGCACGCTGACCGTCAAGGTGTCGGCCACCGGGAACCTGCAGCCGACCAACGAGGTGGACGTCGGCAGCGAGGTGTCCGGCCTGGTCGAGGCGGTGCTGGTGGACGACAACGACCACGTGAAGGCCGGCCAGGTGCTGGCCCGCCTGGACACGTCGAAACTCCAGGACCAGGTGATCAACGCCCGGGCCGCGCTGGCCTCGGCCGAGGCACGCGTCCTGCAGGCCGCGGCCAGCGTCAAGGAGGCCCGGGCCAACCTGGCGCGCCTCCGGCAGGTGTCCGAGTTGTCCGGCGGCAAGGTGCCCTCCAGGGCCGAGATGGAGACGGCCGAGGCGGCGGCCGCCCGGGCCGACGCCGATGAGGCCAGCGCGAAGGCGTCGGTGGATCAGGCGCGCGCCTCGCTGAGTTCGGCCGAAACCAATCTCGCGAAGGCGTCGATCCGGTCGCCCATCGACGGGGTCGTGCTGTCGCGCCAGATCGAGCCGGGCCAGACCGTCGCGGCCTCGTTCCAGGCGCCCACGTTGTTCACGCTGGCGGAGGACCTGGCCGAGATGGAACTCGAAGTGGACGTCGATGAGGCGGACGTGGGCCAGGTGCGCGAGGGCCAGTCGGCAATCTTCACGGTGGACGCGTACGCGGGACGGCGTTACCCCGCGCGAATCACCCGGGTCGGCTACGGTTCGCAGACGAAGGACGGCGTCGTGTTCTACCAGGCGGTGCTCACGGTGGACAACGACGACCTGAGCCTGAGGCCGGGCATGACCGCCAGCGCCGAGGTGACCACACTCGAGCGCACCGATGTGCTGCTGGTGCCGAACGCCGCGCTGCGCTTCTCCCCGCCCGCCGCGACTGGCGACGCGGAGCGCAGCGGAGGCGTGGTGTCCAGCCTGCTGCCCCGCCCCCCGGGCATGGGCGCGCGACCGACGGCGGCTAACGGGCCGAAGAACGGCGCGGGCCAGGTGTGGGTTCTGCGCAATGGCCTGCCGGTGGCGCTGGACGTCGTGGTGGGCCACACCAATGGCCAGGTGACCGAGGTGTCCGGCGCGGGCCTGCAGGCGGGGCTGGCCGTGATCGTCGAGACCGCAGGAGCGTTGTGATGGACACTGCAGCCCGCCCCGTTGACGTGGCGCCGCCGCTACTCGAACTGCAGGCCGTCACCAAGGTCTACGGCCAGGGCCAGGCTGCGTTTCCGGCCCTGCGCGGTATCGACCTGTCGATCCGCGAGGGCGAGATGGTGGCCATCATGGGGCCGAGCGGGTCGGGCAAGTCGACGGTCATGAACATCCTCGGGTGCCTCGATACCCCGACGGCCGGCCACTACCTGTTCCGCGGCACGAAGGTCGACGAGTTGTCCCGACGGCAGCGCGCCCTGCTGCGGCGCCACTTCCTGGGTTTCGTGTTCCAGGGGTTCAACCTGCTGTCGCGCACGTCGGCGCTCGAGAACGTGGAACTGCCGCTGCTCTACCGGGGCGAGCCGCTGCGCGTCCGCCGTGAGGCGGCGCTGGGTGCCCTCAACCTGGTGGGCCTCTCGGGCTGGGAGCGGCACACGCCGGCCGAACTCTCGGGCGGGCAGCAGCAACGCGTCGCCATTGCCCGCGCTATCGTCACGCACCCGTCTCTCCTGCTGGCGGACGAGCCGACGGGCAACCTCGATACGCAGCGCAGCCGCGAGATCATGGACCTGCTCTGCGCGCTCAACCGGGAGCGCGGCATCACCGTGCTGCTCGTCACGCACGAGGCCGAGATGGCCGCGTACGCGCGGCGCATCATCCGGTTCGTGGACGGGCTCGTGGACCAGGATCACCGGAACGGAGGGCCGCACTGATGGTCTGGAACAGCGTTCTCCTCGCCGTGCGCGCGATCCGGCGCAACGTGCTCCGGTCGTTCCTCACCATCCTCGGCATCGTCATCGGCGTCAGCGCGGTGATCGTCATGATGACCCTGGGCGACGGCGCCACGCAGTCGGTGAAGGACCAGATCTCGAGCCTGGGCAGCAACCTGCTCCAGGTGCGTCCCGGGCAGCGGCTGGGGCCCGGTCGCGAGGCGGCCAGGCCGCCGGATTTCAAGCTGGGGGACGCGGACGCGATTGCGAGCCAGGTGACGTCCGTGAAGACCGTCGTGCCGACGGCCGGCGCGACGGCGACCGTCGTCTACCAGGCCGAGAACTGGTCGACGAGCGTGGTCGGCACCACCGGCGAGTACTTTACCGCCGGGAGCTGGCGGCTCGCCTCGGGCCGCGTGTTCACCGAGTCCGAGCAGCGGTCCGGTGCCGCGGTGTGCGTCGTCGGCCAGACGGTCCGCAAGGAACTGTTCGGCGCCGCCAACCCCGTGGGCTCCGAGATTCGCGTGAAGCGGTTCGGGTGCGAGGTCGTCGGCCTGCTCGCCGCGAAAGGCAGCTCCTTCGGTCCCGACCCCGATGACACCGTGGTCATGCCGCTGCGCACTGTCCAGCGCAGGCTCCGGGGCGACGATGACGTGAGCGGGATCATGGTGGCGGTGCGCGACGGGGCGTCGGCCGAGCGGGTGATCGCCGAGATTTCTGCGGTGCTGCGGGAACGCCGCAATATCGCCGAAGGCGAGGACGACAACTTCTCGGTGTTCGACACGAAGCAGATCGCCGACACGTTGTCGGGCACGATCCGGGTGATGACGATGCTGCTCGGCGCAGTGGCGGCAATCAGCCTGCTGGTGGGCGGGATCGGCATCATGAACATCATGCTGGTGTCGGTGACCGAGCGGACGCGGGAGATCGGGGTGCGGCTGGCCATCGGCGCGCTGGAGCAGGAGGTGCTGCTGCAGTTCCTCGTGGAAGCGGTCGCCCTGGCGTCCTTTGGTGGCATCGTCGGCGTGATCGTGGCCAACGTGGTCTCGGTGGCGGCTGCGCGGCTGATCGACGTGCCGTTCCTGTTCAACCTGCAGGTGAACCTGCTCTCGTTCGGCTTCTCGGCCCTGATCGGGGTGGTGTTCGGCTACTTCCCGGCGCGGCGGGCGGCGCAGCTCGATCCCATCGAGGCGTTGCGGTACGAGTAGATCGCCGTGGCGGGGGGTAGGGGACTTGCAATTGGGTGTGACAACACATATAATCTTCGTGTGGCCAACGAACTGCTCGCCGAACTCAAGCAGAGCAAGCCGTATCCGAGCCTGTCGCAGGAGGCGCACATCAGCATCCTGCGGACGGCCGCGGTCGTGGCCCACGCGTTCGAGGAGTTCCTGAAGCCTCACGGCATCACCGCCACGCAGTACAACGTGCTGCGCATCCTGCGGGGCGCGGGGTCCGACGGCCTGTGCCGCAACGAGATCCGCGACCGGATGGTGACGCCGGTGCCGGACGTGACCCGGTTGCTGGATCGCCTCGAGGCCCAGCACCTGATTGTGCGATCGCGGGGCCTGGCGGATCGCCGCCAGATGACCACGCGGATCACGAAGGACGGACTGAGGCTGCTCGACAAGCTGGATCAGCCCGTCGTCGCGATGCACGAGCGACTGCTGGGCCACGTCAGCGCCAGGCAGATGCAGACGTTGCTGGCACTCCTGGCTGAAATCAGGCGTGCAACCTAGTCGCCTTTTTTTGTGTCTAAAAGAGTGTTGTCACACGCAAATACAAAGGAGCGTCCCATGACCGCCGCCACCACCACCGCCGCCGTCCGTACCCTGCAGTTCGACACGGCCCACTCCGAGGTCGCCTTCCAGGTGCGCCACCTGCTGACGCGGGTGCGCGGCCGGTTCGCCGACTTCGCGGGCACCATCCAGCTCGACGAGTCGGCCCCGGAGCGCTCGTCCGTATCGCTGACCATTCAGGCCGCCAGCATCGACACCAACCAGGCCCAGCGCGACGAGCACCTGCGTTCGGCCGACTTCTTCGAGACGGAGAAGTACCCGACGCTGACCTTCACGAGTGCGTCGGTGACGAAGACCGGCGAGGGCACGTACGCCGTGGCCGGCGACCTGACGATCCACGGGGTGGCGAAGCCCGTCACCGTGTCCGTGAGCTACATGGGTATCGCCAAGGATCCCTGGGGCAACGCCAAGCACGGGTTCGAGGCCGAGGCGACGATCAACCGCAAGGACTTCGGCCTCAACTGGAACGCCGCGCTCGAGACGGGCGGCTTCCTGGTGGGCGACGAGGTGAAGATCAGCTGCTCGATCCAGGCGGCGTAGGCGGTTCCGGGTACTGATCGAAGCGCCGGGCCACGGGCTTGCCGAGCAACTGCTGATCGGCGTAGTCGAGCAGCGCCGCCCAGTCGTCGGCGGTGAGCCCGTGGCGGTGGTTCGCGTAGTGCACGCCCAGCCGGCCGCGCGCGCCCAGCAGTTCGTAGGCCGGCGCCGCCCCGGCAACGGCCTGCCGCAGCGCGTTGGGCACGCAGTTCTGATCGTCGCTACCCTCCAGCGAGACGAACGCCCGCGGCGCCGCCAGCGCGATCAGCCAGTGCTGGTCGAACGGCAGCCGGTCCACGTCGGCCGCAAACGGGTACAGGTTCGGCGAGAACCAGTTCGGGTACTTCCGCATCATGTCGGCCAGGCCCTCGCGGCCGCCGCCGCGCGCCCCATTGAACCGGTACGCGCCCGTACCGCCGGCACCGCTGCCCGCCGGCGCCACGAGCGCGATCCGCTCGTCGAACGCACCGGCCACCAGCACGGCCTTGCCGATGCGCGAGTGGCCGGTGACGATGAACCGCGCAGGGTCGGCGAAGGCCTGCGTCTCGAGATAGTCGAGCACGCGCGACATCCCCCACGCCCAGCCGGCGGCCAGTCCCCAGTCGTGGCCCGGGTACGCCGGGTAGTAACGAGTCTTCCGGAACGACCAGCTGCCGTCGGCCTCGCGGCCGATGGTGTCTTCGCCCGTGTCCTGGTAGTGGTACGTCGCCAGGGCGTAGCCGCGGGCGAAGACCGCCGCGTGAGTGGCCGCCACCGACTCGGGATCCGATGGCAGCATCAGTGGAGGAGCAGGCGTGGCGGCGGGTCGGGCCGCCCGTGCGGCGGCTGCGGCTTCAGCGGTCCGCGCCGTCTGATCGCCAAGTGGCACCGACAGCGCGTCGAGGCCCTTGCCCTGCTCGGGCGGCCGCGCCATCACAGGCAGCACGTCGGCGCCAGGCGTCAGTGAGAACGACGGGAAGACGATCACCGGCATGCGCCCGTTCGCGGAGGCGGGCGTGAAGATCGCGACGTCGAACCCGTACGCCGCACGTGGACCGAACGACAGCCGGACCAGTGTGTAGCGGACGGTGCCCTTCGCCACGACAGCCGACGTCAGTTCGCGGCCCTGCACGTTCCCGGGCGGCGGCGGCATCAGGCCGGTCGCGTACCAGGCCAGCCGTCGCTGCATCTCGCTCCGCCGCTGCCGCCACTGCCCGGCGGTGGTCACCCTCCGCCCGTCCGCGAACGTCAGCACGTCCGGCATCTCGACCCGGACCGGCAACTCCGCCACGCCGGGCATCGTCCCGAGGGCGGTCCTGATGGGTGGCACCGGCACGCGAGAAGGCGTCCCTTGTGCCGCCATCGTGGCGGTGACGCAGGAGAGAATGGCGGCCACGCCGGCCCGTCCGCGAATCATGCCGAGAGCATACCAGCCCCAAATCAATCCCGGATTGATTTATGCAGTCCGCGTGCGCCGTGTATAAATCAATCCGGGATTGATTTACGCGGAGCCGCGGTGGTGCTGCCGAAGCCACGCGCGCGACGCCTCGTAGTCCGGGCACATGCCGGCCACCTCGGCCCAGAACCGGCGCGAGTGGTTGAGGTGCTTCAGGTGAGCCAGTTCGTGGACGATGACGTAGTCGGCCACCGCGGCGGGGAACTGGATCAGGCGCCAGTTGAGCGAGATGCGCCCGCTGGCCGAACACGATCCCCAGCGCGACCGCTGGTTGCGGATGCTGACCGCCGTGACCGTCAGCCCGTGGCGGCCGGCCAACTCCATCAGCCGCGCAGGCAGCTGCCGTGCCGCCACCTGCCGCATATGGTGCTCGACCGGACCGCGCAGGTTCGTCGCCGCCTCGGCGGGCGCGAGCAACGAGTGGTCGCCGTAGGTGACGCGGAGGCGCGAGGCTCCGACGGGTGCGACGGTGAGCGCCAGCGTTTCTCCCGCGAAGAGCACCTCGGTCCCCGCCACCCACGCCCGGCGTGTCGACACGGCCACCATCTGCTTGTAGCGCTGCTGCTCGATCCAGGCCCGCCGTTCGTCGACCAGGCGCAGCGCCTCGGCGCGTGACCCGCCCCGCGGCACGGTCACCCGAAGACTGCCATCCTCCGCCACGCGCAGGATGTAGTGCCGCGCGCGCCGGTGCCGGACGAACCGAATCGCCACGGGATGGCCCGCCACGGTGACCACACCATCCCCGGGCGCGGGCGGCCGGCGGAACGGAAGCCCAAGCTGCATGCACTGCCAGTGTAGCGTCGGTCCTCCTCAGGTGTATGCTCTGGGGGACTGTTTTCAACAGGGAGGAACCATGATGCGTCGCGCCGTGGTGTGCCTGGTGTGTGCCGTTGTGCTCATGTTGGTGTCAGTCCCGGACTCGGTCGCCCAGTCGGCCCGTCCGGACGAAGTGCGTCCGGCCGCCATCGTGGCGCCGCCCGTTGGCCTGAGCGATGAGGACCCCCTGGCCGTGCCCAGCGTGTACGTGCCCGCGAAGTACCGGGCGCGCGTCCCGTCTGCGCCGGTGCCGGGGGCGAACGCCGGCCTGTTGTTCACGCCGATGGACAACAACGGCAACGCGACCATCATCATCTTCACCAACAGCAAGCCCAGGGCGGCGGTCATGCGTATCCTGTTCTGGGACCTCACCGGCGCGCTGGTGTCGGACACCAGCATCGCGGTGCCGGCCCTCGGTCAGGTCCGTGTCTGCACGGACGATCTGACGGCTGGGTTCCCGGCGAGCTGGGACGACATGATCCTGATCAACACCACGGACTTCGTGTCGCGGGGCCAGATCATCGGCCCGACGTCCGTCAAGGTGGACGCCTACGTCGCGTGGAGCGGCACGTCCACCCATGACCCGCGCGCGCAGATTCCCACGTACCGAATCCGCTTCAAGGAACCGAGCAATGCCGGGCTCGCCCGGCGCTGGGTGTCCGTGCAGGACAATAACGAAAACGGGACGGCGCTGTTCTTCTACAACACGACGGGCACCGCTGCGACCGTGCAGGTTGCCGGGTACACGCTCGCGGGCGTGAAGATGGTCGACTTCACCATTCCGGTCCCAGCCGGGCAGGTGGTGCGCTGGTTCTGCGATACGCTCGCCGTGGCGCTGCCGCCCAGCTGGGTTGGCACCATCACGACGAACCTGGGCGACGACGTGAGCCACGTCCTCCTGACGCTGCCGACGGGCGTCAAGGTGGATGGGTACATCGCCTGGACCGCCGGCGCAGCCTACGATCCGAACGTGGCCGTGCCGGTGACCGAACTGGTCTTCATCAAGTAGCGCCGGCCCGAGACACGCCCGGGCCGGTCGACGCGTTCCCGCGCCGGCCGGCCCGGATCGCCTACAGATCCTTCCTGCCGAATACCACGAAGGCCGTGGTGGCGCCCACGGCGCCGATCGCCAGCAGCGTCGCGACGCTCGCCGTCGACAGCGGCGCGCCGGTGACGATTTCGAGCGGCGAGTAGAAGTGGAAGGGCGACACCCACGCGACCTGCCGGATCGTCGTCCAGGCTCGGGCAAGGTAGTCGATCAGGACGGTCACCAGGGCGGCGGCCGCAACGAGGCCCACGGCCTGGCCGCGACGGCGCACGACACTCGCCACGGCCATCGCGATTCCGCCCCAGGCGATGAGCAGCGCCCACAGGTTCACCATGATGGCCGCGATGGTGGCCGGATCGGGCGCCGGCAGATCACTCCGCAGCATCCAGCGCACGCCGGCCGCCGTGCCCGCGCCCATGGCCGGCACCACGATCGTCGGGCACAGCACCACCAGCAGCAGCGTCCGGCCCATGACCGCCGTGCGAGGCACCGACCGGCTCAACACCAGGTCCGTGAAGCCGGCTTCCTGCTCGCCGACCGGTTCGGTGCCCGCCACGATCATCAGCGCCACGAGGGCGGCTTCCACCGCCGTGTGATAGTAGCCCAGCGCCACGATGCCCGACACCGACATCATGGTGAGGAACGACGGGCCCATCAGGGCCTTCACGTTCGGCGGGACGAGTGCGGCGATCTGGCCAAAGGCCGACGACGAGGCCAGCCAGTCGGCCAGGGCGGCCACGAGCACCTGGAAACCGGCCAGGATTCCCGTCATCGCCAGCAGCAGCGTCCGCAAACGCCGGAGCGAGTGACCCGTCAGGACGAGGGTGACGCGCGTCATGCGCGCCCCCGGTAGTAGTCGATGACGACGTCTTCGAGGCGGCGCTCCGCGATCTCGAGATCCGCGACCGGCAGGGTGCCCAGCAGGCGGACCAGCGGTCCCATGTCATCGACCGTCCGCAGTTCCCATCGCCGAGGCCCGATGGCCGATGGCGCGAACCCGTCGGGCCACTCGCCGGGGGCCGCCACGTCGCGCTCGAACGTCACCCGGACGACGCGGGGGGCCAGCCGCCGCACGTCGGACACCGTCGCGTCGAGCACCAGTTCCCCGCGGCGGAGGAGGCCGATGCGGTCGCACACCCGTTCCACCTCGGACAGGACGTGCGACGACATGAAGACCGTCCGCCCGCGCGCCCGCACACCGTCGACGAGGCCGTAGAACGCCTCCTGCACGAGCGGGTCGAGGCCCTCGGTCGGTTCGTCGAGGATCAGCAGGGCGGGGTCCGACTGAAACGCCTGAACGATGCCCAGCTTGCGTTTCATGCCGGTGCTGTATTCGCGCACGCGGCGGTCGAGATCGCCAGGCGCGAACGACAGGGTGTCGAGCAACTGCGCCTGATACGCAGGGTCGACGCGCGCCGACAGCCGGCCGAGCACCTCGAGCACCTGCCGACCGGTCATGTCCGGGTAGAGGCGCATCTCACCGGGGAGGTACCCGACGGAGGCACGCGCGGCGAGGCCGTCGCGCTGGCAGTCGTGGCCGAGGATCGACGCGCGGCCGCCGGTGGGCCGCAGCAGGTCGAGCAGGAGACGGATGGTGGTGGTCTTGCCCGCGCCGTTGAGACCAAGAAAGCCGAACACTTCGCCGGCCGGCACGCGCAGGGACAGGTGCTTGACCGCCACCAGGCGGCCGAAACGCTTCGTGAGCCCGTCGATGACGACTGGATCTTCGGTCATCGGGCTGTCGAACGGCCCGCAGCCGCCAGGAGTGGTTTCCCGGCGGCTGCGGGCCCCACCCCGTTACTTGAACAACGGGTCAGGCGCGATCGTGAGCTTCTTCGTCGCGACGTCCTTGCCGTCC
Source organism: uncultured Vicinamibacterales bacterium (assembly GCA_964396055.1). Taxonomy (GTDB): domain Bacteria; phylum Acidobacteriota; class Vicinamibacteria; order Vicinamibacterales; family JAKQTR01; genus CAYJPV01. The sequence goes on from CAYNDV010000003.1 coordinate 37,741, forward strand.
ACGTTCAGCGTGACCGTGTAGACCCCGGGGTCCACCTGCGGAACCCGGGCGAACCGCCCGCCGCCGCCGGCCGGCACGGGCGGCTGGTTCTGCGGCGCCTGGCGGTTGAGATTCCAGAAGATCTTCTGGAGCCCCTTCTTCGCGCTCGGCGTCAGTTCCTGGACGGAGGTGCCATCCAGTTCCTTGATCGTGAGCTTCACGTTCTTGGCGTCGGCCTGCAGGTAGTAGTAGACGTTGGCCCCGACCGGCGGATTGTCGGCCTTCACCAGTTCGCCGTAGGTCTCGCCGCGGCGGTCGAAGCGGTTCCACTTCACGGCGGCCTGGGGCTCGAACAGGTACGCCGCCTGCTGGAACACCTCAGGCTTGAACTCCCGGATCGGCGCGATGTCCACCACCCAGAAGCCGCGGGCGTAGCTGCCGATGGCCATCTCGCGGTCGCGTTTCTGAATCGCCAGGTCCCGGATCACCATCGTCGGCTGCGACGTGCTGAAGGCGGTCCACGTTCGGCCCTGGTCGATGGTCACCCAGATGCCGTAGTCGGTGCCCAGGTACAGCACGTTCGGGTTGGCCGGATCCTCTTCCACGTCCCAGATCGGGTTGTTCATGCCCGCCGAGATGTCGGTCCACGTCTTGCCGAGGTCCTTCGTGACGAACAGCCACGTCTTGTCCTCGTTGTGGGTCCGGTAGCCGCTGAAGGCGACGTAACACGTCTGCTCGTCGTGCATCGACGGCACCACGCGCTTCACCCAGCGGTCGTACGGGATGAGGTCGCCCTTGACGCCGGGCTTCGGCTTGCCCGTGGCGTCGTAGAACTGGGCCGTGATGTTCGTCCAGTTCACCCCGCCGTCCGTCGTCACCTGCACGTTGCCGTCGTCGGTGCCCGCCCAGTAGAGACCGGCCTTCCTGGCCGATTCGGCGAACGAGTAGACCGTGGCCCACTGGAGGTTCGTCTTGCGCGACAGCCGGATCTTCTCCTTGTCCGCCTTCGTCAGGTCCGGGCTGATCTTCTGGAACGATCCCGTGGCACCGCGGCTGAGCGACCGCCACACGTACTGGTTCGCGATGTACACGATGCCCGGGTTGTGCGGCGAGAGGACGATGGGCGCGTTCCACTGATAGCGGTACGCCGGCTCGCCCCCAGCCGCCTGCTCGGGCGTGAGCCGCACGGCCAGCGGCTGGGTCTCGCCGGTGTTCAGGTTCTGCCGGCTGGACGAACCGAACTGGCTCTCGTAGTAGATGTACTCCGGGTTCCACCAGTCGCGCACCACGTAGAAGCCGTCGCCGGTGGGCAGGTACTTCCAGTCGGTCGGGAAGATGCCGTAGCTGTTGCGGTTCTGGGACGGGCCGATCCACGAGCCGTTGTCCTGCGTGCCGCCCATCACGTTGTAGGGCTGCTCGTGGTCCACCGACACGTCGTAGAACTGCTGGGCCCTGATGCCGTTCTTCTGGCTCCAGTTCTTCCCGCCGTTCCAGGTCTCCGACACGGCGCCGTCGTTGCCGCTGAGGATGTGGTTCGAGTTGAGTGGGTCCACCCACACCACGCGGTGGTCGACGTGCGTCTTGCCCTGGCCGTCCCAGCCGGTCACGGCAAACGTCTTGCCGCCGTCCTTCGACACCGTGGTGTTCGTGTCGCCGCAGTAGAGCACCTGGTCGTTGTTCGGGTCGATGACGATGCGCCCGTAGTAGCCGCCCTCGGTCTGGTTCACCTGGGTGCTGCCGCCGACCAGCTTGTACTCCGTCATCGCCTTCCAGGTCTCGCCCTGATCCTCCGACCGGTACACCACGCCGCTGCGCTTCGTCGGCTGCAGGATGGTCAACTGGCCCGCGTAGATCAGCTCGAGCGCGTGGCGGTTGATGATCTGCTGGCGCCCTTTCGCCTCGGTCGAGTCCGGCTTGGCCGGCTCCTTCTTCGTGAGCGCCTCGATCTCGGCGATCGAGGCAATGACGTCCTCGTCCTTCGCGTGCAGCTTTTTCGCCAGGCCCTGCAGCTTGGCAAGGTCGATGTTGTTCTTGACCAGGAAGTCCTTGTCGGCGATCTGATCGTTGAACGCCTTGACGACGTCTGCTTCCTTGTCTGCCGTCACCAGCGTGAACTTCGGCAGCAGCTTCGCCATCTCCAGCGGCAGCTTGTAGGTCTTCAGCGTCGCCAGGCTGACGTCGGGCCGGAAGAGCGGCGTGCCCGCCGCCATCGCGCCGCCCCCGCCCATGCCAGGCCCCGCGGGCGTGGCGCGGAAGTTCGCGATGCCGTCACGCTCGGCGAACCCGAGGTTCACTTCCTCGTCCATGCGCGCGTACACGATCTTCGGGTTCTTCTCGAAGATGGCGAGGCCCGTGCGGCCGCGGGCCACGTTCTCGGCGAGGCCGTTCGTCAGCTTCTTCCAGGTCTTGCCGCCGTCGATCGTCTTGTAGAGATCGTTGCCGGCGTGGCGGTCGATGTAGGTCCAGGCCCGCCGGAACAGCTTGTAGGACGCGGCGATGACGATGTCGGAGTTGGCCGGGTCGATCACGAAGTCGGCCACGCCGCGGTCCTTCGCCACCGACGCGAAGACGTTGGTCCACGTCTTGCCGCCGTCGGTGGTCTTGTAGAGCCCGCGCTCGCAGTCCATCTCGTTGTCGTACAGCTTGCCCTCGGCCGCCACGTAGACGATGTCGGGGTTCTTCGCGTCGATCTCGACCTTCGGGATGAAGTAGCTCTTCTCGAGGCCCACCTTCGTCCACGTCTTCCCGGCGTCCGTGGACTTCCACACCCCGTTGCCGTGGGTGCTCGAGCGGGCGTGCATCGGCTCGCCGGTGCCCAGGTAGAAGACGTTCGGATTCGACGGGGCGATGGCCATCCAGCCCACGCTCAGCGTGCCGCCCTTCTCGAAGATCGGCTCGAAGTGGATGCCGCCGTCCTCGGTCTTCCACACGCCGCTCGAGGCCATCAGGGCGTAGTAGGTCTGGCTCTGGCCGCGCGGGACGGCAAAGCCCGTGACGCGGCCCGAGAAGGTCGTCGGGCCAATCCAGCGCCACGTGAACTGGTTGAAGTCGTCGGCGGTGAGCGCCGGGGCCGCCGCTGTGGCGGCGGGTGCGGGAGCCGGCGCCTGGGCCGGCGCGGCGGCCGGCTGGGCCGCAGCGGGCTTGGGCGGGGCCTGGGGAGCCTGCGCGGCGCCAATCACGCCCATCAGGCCCACCAACGCCGCCACCATCACGACACGCGATCTGGCGAATGAGTTCGACACGGTTCCTCCCCGGGACATGGCAAGAGCGACGATGTAGTTCAACTGCGCAGCAGGCCGGACGGTGTTGACCGGTGCCGCAGCCGTGGCCAGGCGGCCGCGTACCCCAGCACCACCACAAAGCAGACGAGCGGCACGCCGAACCCGGCCCGCATCGACCAGCGGTCGGCCATCGCGCCCATCACCAGCGGCATGACGGCACCGCCCACGATGGCCATCACGATGTAGGCGGCGGCCCGCTTGGCTTCGGCGCCGAGCCCGTCGATCCCGAGGGCGAAGATCGTCGGGAACATGATCGACATGAAGAAAAACGTCGCGAAGAGCGCCGCCACCGACGCCCACCCCGCGGGCAGCATCACGACGGCCGTCACCACCACGTTGACCAGCGCGAAGGCCGACAGCATCGCATGCGCGCGGAAGCGGCGCAGCAACGCGGCGCCGATGAACCGCCCGGCCAGGAACAGGCCGAAGCCGCCGAACGACAGCAACTGCGACGCGGCCCGCTCCGTGATGCGCCGGCCCTCGGGCGTCTCGTGCGTCCACGCCGCCGGCAGCGCCGACGCGGCCTCAGCGCCGAGCACGGGCATGTCCGCCACGATGTAGTTGATGAAGAAGCTGAAGATGCCCGTCTGGGCGGCCACGTAGAAGAACTGGGCCACCACCGCCAGGACGAAGTGCGGGTGGCTCCAGATCGAACGGGCCGGCCCCGCCTGCGCGCCTCCGCCGTCGTCTTCACCCACCAGGTCGGGCATCTCGGCCCGGCTGAAGAGCAGCGCCAGCACCACCACCACGATGCCGATGCCCAGGTAGGGGAGGTAGAGGGTCTCGTTGCTGCGGTTTATCTCGCCCGTGGCCGACAACACGAACTGGCCGCCGATGAGGGGCCCCAGGATCCAGCCGACGCCATTGCAGCTCTGCGCCAGGTTGATGCGGGCCGCGCCGTACTCGGGCGGACCCAGGACCGTGGTGTACGGGTTCGCGACCGTCTCGAGGCAGGTCAGGCCGGTCGCCAGGATGAACAGACCGGTCAGGAACGCGCCGAACGTCCCGATGCGCGTCGCCGGAATGAACCAGAACGCGCCCACCGCAATGAGGCCGAGCCCCGTCACGATGGCCGCCTTGTAGCCGAAGCGGCGCGCGAGGCGCCCCGCCGGGATGGCCATCAGGAAGTAGCCCATGTAGTTGGCGAACTGCACGAACGCCGACTGGGCCTTGGTCACCTCCAGCGAGTTCTGGAAGTGCTTGTTCAGGACGTCGATCAGGCCGTTGCACAGGCCCCACAGCAGGAACAGGCTGCTGACCAGCGCGAAGGTGAAGGCATGATTGCGGCCGTCCCGGGTCCGGAACATCCCTGCCAGGCTCATGGCCGGGCATCTTACTCGGGGCCAGGGCCCGGGGGCTAGGGGCGACCCGGAGCACGGTCGAAGGGTCGGGGCTGGCGGCTCGTTATCGGAGCGCCCGGTACGTGAAGCCCCTGAAGCGTACCTCACCCTGGCCCGCCGCGTAGAGCGCCGGCCGCAGGCTGAGGAAGTCGTACGCCACGTTGTGGTGATAGCCGGACACCTCCATCCGTGTGCCGAACCGCTCCCACGCCTTCCCGTCGGCGCTGTACTCGATGGTGACGATGTGCTCGTCGTTCGTCAGGCGCAGGTGCAGGGTGCGCCCCAGGTGACCGGGCTTCCCGCTGACCCGCTCGGTGCCGTAGCGGTGCATGACGAAATCCTTGTCCGAGTACCCGAGGCCCGCGTACAGGCGGCTGTTGTAGAACGTCAAGATGCCGGCCGTGGCTCCGGGGTCGATCTCAACCTCCACCTGAATCTGGTAGGCATGGTCGCCGGTCACGAACCACAGCGGCGAACTGTCGGCGGGCGTCGTGCCGCGGGCCTTCAGCACCAGCGTGCCGAGGTCGAACCGGTACCGCTCCCGATCCGTGTCGGTGCCCTTGTAGAAGCTCCACTGCACGCCCATCTTCTCCGGCGTGAACGGCCCGCTGAACGGGAACCCGTGGGGCCCCGCCGTGGGCGCCGGCATCCGGATCGGCCGCGCCACGTCCTCCCCCGCGGCCTTGAACCAGCCATCGTCGGTCCACACCACGGGCTCCAGGATCGTCTGCCGCCCGAGGTTGTAGAAGCCGTTCTCGTACGCGTGATAGACGACGTACCACCGGCCGTCCGGGCCTTCGACCAGGGTGGCGTGACCCTTGGACCACCAGCGTTCGTCGCGTGAGACCGTGCGGATGATGGGGTTGTACGGCGAGTTCTCCCACGGGCCCTCGATGGTCTTCGATCGCGCCGCAATCACCATGTGGCTGGTGGGCGGTCCGGCCGTGCCGCCCTCGGCCAGCACCATGTAGTAGTAGTCGCCCCGCTTGAGCATCTTCGGGCCTTCCTGGGCAAAGCCTTCCACCACCCAGTCGGCGGGGTACTGCCAGCCGTCGTAGACCTTCTTCATGGGCGCGGTCACCGACAGGCCATCCGAGGCCAGCGGCACCATGAAACCGCCGCTGAGGAACAGGTACCGTGCACCGTCCGGGCCGACGACGTGGCCCGGGTCGATGCGGCCGACCTTGAGGTCGATGGGGTCGCTCCACGGCCCGCGGATGTCGTCGGCCCAGATGACGTAGTTCGATCGGTACGGCGACCCGATGCCCGGGAAGTAGATGTAGTAGCGGCCCCGGTGCTTCACGAGATCCGGGGCCCACACCGAGCCGACGTTTCGGGCGAGCGCCGGGCCGATCGGCTGCCAGTTCACCAGGTCGCGCGAGTGCCAGATGACGAGGCCGGGGTAGGCATCGAACGACGAGAACGTCATGTAGTAGTCGGCGCCGTCCTTCAGGATTGAGGGGTCGGGATGATCGCCGGCGACGATCGGATTCAGGAAGGAGCCGTTGCCGAGGTCGGCCTTGCGCTGGCCTTCGACCCCGCGGGCCCAGGGCGAGCCGGGTGATGGCGGGTCCTGGCTGGCGTGTGGCAGAGACGACACCAGGAAAGCCGCCGTCAGTATCAGCGCCATAGAGGACATACCACTGATCTTGCGTGGATGGCCGGGTGTGTTCCCAATCGGTTCCTGGGTCATGGCGGGGTCCTGTGGTCGATTTCGGCTGAGATTGCGTTCTGTTCGGGTATTGACCCCTGGATTTCACAATAGATCTTGACATCCGTCAAGGAATGGTTTTTTCTAGTGCCAGCGCCGATTGGATTGTCCACTTTGCGTCTGGCTGAGATAGTTGTCAGGCGGATCGAGACGGCCTCCTGGACAAGGGTTCGACGGCGCCCGCCGCACTTACGTTGGTAGGGGGAAACCGGTTCACGCCGCAGCGTCCGCGTCGCCCGACGCGTCCGTGTCCCAGGAGGATCGTATGAGGAAGTTGGTTGTGAGGCTCGCGATCGTCGCGGTCCTCGTCGCGCTGGCCTCGATGGGCGTCAGCGCCCAGGACTACCGCGCCCGCGTGCAGGGCTCCATCGTCGACAGCAGCCAGGCGGCCCTGCCGGGCGCCACCGTCGAACTGATCAACGAGGCCACGGGTATCAAGGCGTTCAGGGTCGCCGACGGCGAAGGCCGGTACCTGTTCGACTTCGTGGAACCCGGCACCTACACGGTGACGGCCGAACTCGCCGGCTTCAAGAAGGCCGAGCGCAAGGGCATCCGCGTGCAGCAGCGCGGGGACGTCACCGCCGACCTGGCCCTGGAGATCGGCACGCTGGCCGAGACCGTCACGGTCCAGGCGGAGGCCACGCAGGTCCAGCTCAACAGCAGCAACGCGCAGATCACGCTGGAGCGCCAGCTCATCGACCAGATGCCGCTCAGCGGGCGCAATCCCTACAACCTGGCGATGCTCGACCCGACGCTGAACCCCGGCGTGGGCAGCACGGCGAACGAGAACCGGCCGTACCACCACGCCTTCGCCAACGACTACGACGCGGGCGGCGGCACGCGGCGGGCCAACGACGTGCTGCTCGACGGCGTGCCGCTCAACGCCAGCTACAAGACGGCGTACACGCCGGCGATGGACGCGGTCGAGGAAATCACGGTGTCCAAGGCCAGCGCGGACGCCGAGAACGGCAACAGCCTGGGCGGCATCATCAGCCTGAACATGAAGTCGGGCACCAACACCCTCAAGGGCAGCGGCTACTACTTCATGCGCGACCCCAGCATGAACGCCATTGCCGATCCGACGCTGGTCATCCCGCCCGGCACCGACACGGCGACGCGGCGGGGCGCGAAGCTCAAGATGTACGGCGGCACGGCGGGCCTGCCCATCAAGAAGAACCGGCTGTTCAGCTTCACGTCCTTCGAGCAGTGGGACGACAACCGGCCGCTCACCATCGTCCGGACGGTGCCGACCGCGGCCGAGCGCGGCGGTGATTTCAGCCAGTCGACCCTCAGCGGCCGCGTGCGGACCATCTACAACCCGTACACGTCGGTGGTCAACCCCGCCACGAACCGGGTGATCCGCGATCCGTTCGCCGGCAACGTGATTCCGTCGTCGATGATCGACCCCACCGCGCAGAAGATCATGCAGGAGCTGCCGATGCCCAACCTGCCGGGCTTCCAGGACAACCTGCAGTACGGCATCTACGAGAAGACCGACTACTGGAACTTCTCGGAACGCGTGGACTGGAACATCACGGACAACTGGAAGATCTTCGCGCGGTACGGCCAGTTCAAGGCCAACCTGTACCAGCAGAACCCGACCGACGCGGGCTACTTCCCGCTCTCGGGCAGCAACCGCTACGGCATGAGCTCGGCCGCCGACGCCGTGTGGGTGATGTCGAACAAGGCCACCCTCAACATCCGCGGCAGCTACTACAACATGACCGACGAGTACTACAATCCGTCGCTGCTGCTGGGCGCCGACGGCCTCGCCGGCTACTGGCCCAACAACCCGTGGTACTCGTCGCTCTACAACAGCGGCTACGTCTACTACCCTGCGCTGGACGTGACCAGCGGCAGCGGCACCGGCACCACCAACCGCCTCGGCCGCCAGGGACGCGAATGGTTCCAGCATCCCAACGCCTGGACGGCGTCGGCCCGCATGAACTGGTACGAGGGCCGGCACAATATGAAGTGGGGCGCGGAAGTTCGCTCCTACTACGGCGAGGCCGCCCGGTTCGAGCCGATCAACCTCGTCTTCAACTCCACCCTGACCGCCAACAGTTCCGACTCGCCCGACATCGTCAACACGGGCAACCAGTGGGCGACGTTCCTCCTGGGCACGCTCGACGGTCAGACCAGCGCGCGGCTGGTGCCGCTGCAGACGCCGGACTCGCGCGGCTACGGCGCGTACTTCCAGGACGACTGGCGCGTCAACGAGCGCCTGACGCTCAACCTGGGACTGCGCTGGGAGTACGAGCCGGGCGCCACCGATGCGGACAACCGGCTGTCGGTGCGCTACGACCTGACGCAGCCGATCCCCGAGATGGTGGCCACACCGCCGGCGATGCCGGCCCAGGCCCTGGCACTGATGGCCAGCAAGGGCTACGGGTACACCTATAACGGGGCCTGGGTGTTCGCCAGCGACGACGACCCCAACGTCGTGAACATCACGCCGTGGAACTTCCTGCCGCGTTTCGGGGCGGTCTACAACCTCGGCGGCGACAAGGTCATCCGGTTCGCCTACGGCCGCTACCTGCGGTCCTACAGCGCGGTCCGTGAGACCCTGGGCGACTACGTCAATCAGTACACGGGCTACGCCCAGACCACCAACACGCTCGGCCTGGCCAGCGGCGTGCCACGCCAGGTGCTGGCCAACCCGTATCCGGCCGGCGTCAACCCCGTCATCGAGGGTTACGGGCAGGCCTACGGACGCTACACCGGCCTCGGCGGCGCGATCAGCCTGGACGAGTGGGAGCAGCGGCCGCAGATCAACGACCGGTTCAACGTGTCCTACCAGCAGAAGATCTGGCTCGGCATCGTGGCCGACATCAGCTACTTCTTCAACTACGGATCGCGGGTGCCGTACGACGTCAACCTGAACATGATGGACCCGGCGTTCCGGTACGAGCTGAAGACCGGCATCACGACGCAGGTGGCCAACCCCTTCCGCAACTACCTGACCGTGGACAAGTTCCCGGGCGCCCTGCGCAACGCGTCCACCGTGACGATGGGCAGCCTGCTGGTGCCGTACCCGCAGTACACCTCCATCACCCAGACCAACACCAACGGGCGCGTCGCTAAGACGCACACCTTCGAGGCCCGTCTGCAGCGGCCGTTCGTCCACGGCCTGAGCTTCCTCGCGTCCTACGCGTACAACAACGAGAAGCGCCAGGAGTGGTTCGACGACATCGCCAACTACAAGGTCCTGACCAGCGGCGGCACGGACGGCTGGGAGTGGCGGCCGGTGGCCGACGTGCCGTTCCACCGCTTCACCGCCGCCCTGACGTGGCAGATCCCCGTGGGTAAGGAGCGCAAGTACGGGTCGTCGATGCCCACGGCCCTAGACTGGGTGGTCGGCGGCTGGCAGTACTCGCTCTCGACGCGCACCTACTCGGGCCGTCCGATTCTCTTCAACACCAGCTACGTCGTGTCGGGGAACCCGAAGCTCGACAACCCGACGCGCGGCAAATGGTTCGACACCTCGATGTTCAAGGTGGCCGACACCTACACGCCACGGTCGAACCCGTGGTACTACAGCGGCCTGAACGGTCCGGGCTGGTCGCTGACGGACATGACCCTGACAAAGAACTTCGCCTTCTCCAACCGGTACCGGCTGGAGGCACGTATCGAGGCCTATAACGCGTTCAACCAGGTCATCTGGGACAACCCTGACCTCTCCATCTCGAGCTCGAACTTCGGCAAAGTGACGCGCAAGCGCGTCGACGGCAACGGGCGCGAGATCCAGATCGGCGTGCGGTTCGTGTTCTAACTCCTCTCCTCCGCTGTCGCCGGGGCGAGGCCCACTCGCCCCGGCTTCTTTTTTCCCTCCGCCATGACAACCAGGACCCGACTCTCCGGCACCAGGCCCCGCTTCGGGCGGACGGCGCGGATGTTCTTCGGGCCGGCCTTCATGCTGGGGACGCTGGTCGTCGGCCCGGGGCAGGGACCGGACGGCAAGGTCTGCGCCGCCGCACCTCAGGATGCCCCGAGGCCTGCTGTCTCGGTGCACGCCGGCGCCGATGGACGCCTCGTCTACACGACGGACGCCGCCGGCACGCGCGTCCTCGACTTCTCGCACGCGGGCTACGGCGGCGGCGGCGCGGCCATCCCGGATGTTCCGGTACGGATCGTCGTTTCGCCTGACGGCCGGCGGGACGCCGCCCGCATCCAGGCGGCACTCGATCTGGTGGCCGACATGCCGGCCGACGCCCGCGGCCTGCGCGGCGCCGTGCTCCTGACCGGCGGCCGGTTTTCTATCGACACGGACGTGCGCGTACGCGCCAGCGGGGTGGTGTTGCGCGGCTCCGGCACCGGAGACGCGGGCACCGTGCTGGTGGCGGCCGGTACGGACCGCCGATCACTCGTGGTCGTGGCCGGCAGCGGCGAGCGGACGGTGGACGCCGCATCGCGGGTGCAGGTGGCCGACGACTACGTGCCGTCCGGGGCCCGATCGTTCACGCTCGCCGTGGCCGGCACGTTCGCCGTCGGTGACCGGGTCATCGTGCACCGGCCGTCCACCGCGGCGTGGATTGCGCGGCTGGGCATGAACCTGTTCGCGGGCTGGCGGCCCGAGAACCGCCTGCACTGGCAGCCGGGCTCGCGTGACCTCGAGTGGGATCGCACCATCACGGCCGTTGACGGGGCCCGCGTGACCCTCGATGCCCCCATCACAACGGCCCTGGATCGCCGCTACGGCGGCGGGTCGCTGGCGAGGTACACGTTCCCGGGCCGGATTCGCCACGCCGGCGTGGAGCACCTGCGGCTCGAGTCGGCGTACGATCCCGCGCGGCCGCTCGACGAGGACCATGCCTGGTTCGGGATCACCCTGGACCGCGTCGAGCACACGTGGATCCGTCAGGTCACCCTGAAGCATTTCGCCGGATCGGCCGTCTACGTCGCGCCGGGCGCGACGGCCGTCACGGTTGAGGAGGTGGCGGCGGCGGCGCCAGTGTCCGAGATCGGCGGGTTCCGGCGGCGCGTATTCGACATTGCCGGCCAACTCGTCCTGGTCCGCCGCTGCCGGAGCGAGCAGGGCATCCACGATTTCGTGGCGGGGTTCGCCAGTGCGGGCCCGAACGTCTTCCTCGAGTCGCGTGCGGATGGCGCCCTGGATTTCAGCGGGCCGCTGGAGAGCTGGGCGTCCGGCGTGCTCTACGACAACGTCATCATCCGCGGCAACGCGATCCGCCTCACGAATGTGGGCACCGCCGGACAGGGACAGGGCTGGGCGGCCGCGAACTCGGTGGTCTGGAACAGCGAAGCCACCGACGTGGAAGTGCAGAGCCCGCCGGATGCCGTCAACCAGGCGTACGGCACCAAGGGCGTCGTGACCGGCGATGGCATCGTCTGGGATCCCCGGACCATGCCGTTCCGCGACTTCTATCGCGGCATGCCGGTCGCGCCGCGGAGCCTGTATCTCACGCAGCTCGCCGAGCGCCTCGGGGCGGACGCCGTCGCCGCCATCGAGCGGAGGCCGATCGGGACCGATCCAGGCTCCAGCCGCCGGCTGAGCGAGGCCGACGTCGACGCCTTCGAAGCCCGCGTGGCCGCTTCGGCAGCGGGAAGGCCGGCGCCGCCCCTGCGCGTCGAAGCCGGTGCCTTCATGCTCGGCCCGGACCGGGCCTGGACGGCGCGCACCGGATACTCGTGGTTCCAGGCGCAGATGCCGCCGGCGCTCGCGAAGATCTTCGGCCCGGCGCTCACGCGCTTCGCGCCGGGCCGGATCGGGATCGGGCTGACCGACGACATCGCCGCCGTGGCCGCCGCGATGCCGCCACGGTCCGCGTTCTACCAGCACTACGGTCTGTGGTACGACCGGCGGCGGGTCGATCACAACTACTACGGATCGCCGGAGCAGCGCACCGGCGACGTCTGGGCGCCGTTCATGGAACTGCCATGGGCGCGCAGCGGGCAGGGCAAGGCCTGGGACGGATTGAGCCGCTACGACCTCACCCGGTTCAACCCCTGGTATTTCGATCGCGTGGCGGCGTTCGCCCGCGAAGCCGACCGGCGCGGGTTGATCCTGTACCACCACTTCTACTTCCAGCACTGGCTGCTGGAGAGCCGGTCGCACTATGTCGACTTCCCGTGGCGGCCGGTCAATGCGATCCAGGACACCGGGTTGCCTGACGAGGTGCCGGCCGCCGACGTGTTCTACGACCTGTCGAGCCCGCTGCGCCGCGACCTGCACCGCCGCTACATCCGCCACACGCTGGATGTGCTGGGTGATCGGACCAACGTGGTCTTCGGGATCGACCGCGAATACACCGGGCCGCTGCCGTTCGTGCAGTTCTGGCTCGACACCATCGCCGAGTGGCAGCGGGAGCGCGGAAAGACCGTGTTGGTGGCGCTGGAGATCCCGAAGGACCAGATGGACACCATCCTCGACGACCCCGTGCGCGGTCCCCTGATTGCGGCGATCGACGTCCTGGGGTGGGTGTACCGGGCGGATGGCTCGTTGTTCGCCGCACGGGGCGGCATCAACCGCGCGCCCCGTGAGCAGCGGCCAGACATCGCCACCGCCGCCGAACTCGACGCGCTGAAGACGAAGCTCGGCATTGCGCCAACGGACCAGAAGGACTTCCTGAGCGGGCCCGAGTTCCAGCGGCTGTTCGACACGCTCTGGGCTGGCTCGAAACCGATGAAGTACCGCGCGTGGCGGGAGTACCGCGACGCGCATCCCCGCGTGGTCGCGCTGTGGGAGGCCGATGAGTACCCGGCGGTCACGGCGGCCGTCGAACGGCTCGTCCCGACGGAGGCCCGCGCCGCCACCAGGCCTGCGGACCTGGTGCGGGCGCCCCGCGCCACCGCGTGGTGTCTGGCGAGGCCGGGAGGCGCGTACCTCGTCTACACGATGGCCGGCGAGCCCGTGGTGCTCGATCTCCGCGGCGATCCGTCCTCGTACGCCGTCCGCTGGATCGACAGCGCGGACGGCCGCGTGATCGCATCGCTAACCGCGGTGAAAGGCGGCACAATGGTCACGCTCGAGCCCCCCTTGCCGGGTACGGCCCGTCCGTGGATCGCGTGGATGGAGAAACGGTAACGGGAGCCGTCCCGCTCGCTGTTGGCACAACTTTCGCGCCGCTGTTTTAGGTCATTCGCAAAAGGGGCCTGGCCCCTTTTCGGGAGGCGGACATGCGTCGGACGTGGGGGCGGTGGGCGCTCGTCGTGGCGGGGGGCCTGTGGCTGACGGCCACCGGCGGCCAGACGGCCACCCAGGAGCCGGGGCTGCTGTTCTATCTCTCCGGGTCGCGCGGCCTGACGGCGGACGTCTCGGCTGGCGGCACGCCTGAACCGAACTTCGCCAGCGACGTGCACCCGATCCCGGATGGCGCCCACGGGCCCGCCCTCGAATGCGGCCACACGCAGCTGCTCTCGTACTGGGCGCCCGGCAACATCTACGCCCAGCGGGGAACGGTGGCGTTTTTCTGGCGGGCGCGCGAACCTGTCGGCCCGACGGCGTTCCCGATCTTCCGCGTGGGGTACGCCGACCACAGCAGCTGGGACATGGTGTGGCTGCGCATCGACTACAACGGCCGCGGCTTCGACGCGTTTGTCACCGACGCCAGCCTCGCGCGCACGCGGGTGTCGGTCGCGCTGCCGGTCTTCCCGGGACCGAAGACGTGGACGCACCTGGCGTTCTCGTGGGACGAGACCACGGGCGTCCGCTTCTACGTCGATGGAGCGCTTGCAGCGCAGCAGGACGGCGCGGCCATCCTCGACGCGGCGCTCGATCAGTTCGGCCCGCACTCGCGCATCATCAGCCCGTACCAGGTCCAGAGCGCCTATAACTTCGTGCGCGGGGGCGACATCGACGAACTGCGCATCTACGATCGGATGCTCGGCGACGATCAGGTGGCCTCGCTCGCGCGCGGCGTCGCACCAGGCACCGTGCCGCCGATCGTCCGCGCGCTCGATCGCCCCCGGTGGCGCGACGAGTGGTGGTGGCGGAACGGCTGGAACCGCCCCGGAGACGCGCCGCCGCCGCTCGACGCGCCCGTGGTCGGCATCCGCAAGGTGGAGATCCGTGATGCCTACGACCTGAAGCGGTGGTACTGGAAGGGCACCGACGGCATCCGCGAGACGACGTGGCCCGGCGTCTACAACCGGTCGCGCCTGCCGGGTCGCAACGACTACTTCCAGTTGCCCGACTGGGACTGTTACTCCACCTCCGGACAGGCCGTCACCTTCTCGATGCCCGATGAGCCCTGGAACCACGTCGAGATTGCCGGGGCTGCGTTCGGATCGGCGCGCCTGGCCGCCACGGTCGGGTCCGCCTCCGCGTCCGGCGTGGCCCTGTTCGATCGGCCGAGGGGTCAGGAACGGACGTATCACCGCCTGCCGCAGCCGGTCCGCGGCAGGGCCGTCACCTTCACGAACGTGGAGCAGGAGACGCCCATCGGCGAGTTCGGCGCGTACTACGTGGCGGCGGGCCGCGAACCGGACGGCATTGGCAAGCTGGCGTACCGCCTGACGGCGCAGGCCGCGGCCGATCAGCCCAGCGTGCAGGTCGCGCGCGCCTTCATCGATGGCCGTCACCCGCCCGACGAGCGCGCCACGCTCGTGGCGCTGCCGGCCGGCGTGCCTCGCGCGCGCGGACTTGTCGCGCCCGGGTCCGCGACGGCCGCCGGCCTCCCGATCGTGCACATCCTGGTGCCGTCCGACTTCCGTGACACGAACCCCGGGCCCGGTCGCGCCGACAGCGTGTTCTCGTGGGCGAACCTGCCGGGCGGCCTCGACGGCATCGCGCTCGATCTGCCTCCGCTCAGGGTGCAACCCACCCACGGCGCCCTCTTCCCGCTGCGTATCCAGGTGAAGGACCCGATCTGGCCCCTGCGCAACATGCTCGACGTGAGCCTCTCGGTGAAGCCCGGCGAAGCGCACACCGTGTGGCTCGACACGCGGGATCGCATCCTGCCCGGCGACAGGGGTTTCTATCTCAGCGTGAGCGGCGCGGGCCGGGATTTCGGTCCGGCCTCGCTCGAAGGCGCCGCCCTGCGCCTGGTCTTCAAGGCCCGGCAGGAGGCCCTCGCCGAACACACGCAGGATCGATTCACGCAGGTCCGCGACAACTACGCGCACCTCGTCGAGGAATCGCCCCGCACCCGCCGCCTGCGCCTCTTCGCGCGATGGGAGGGCGACATCACCGACCTGCTCCGCGTGGATCCCGATCACGTGCTCGGCCGCCAGTACTGGTACGACTACAACCGCGAGCAACCGGCGCCGCCGGTCGCGCTCGCGCCGGTCCCCGACGGCGTCCCGGCGTGGGCCTTCCGGCAGGTCGACCTGCTGCGCGCCCTCAAGCGGTTCGTCGGCTACTACATCGACCGCCGGCAGATCGAGAACGGCGAGTTCGGCGGCGGACTCTCCGACGACGGCGACCTGACCAACGCGTGGCCGGGCGTCGCGCTGATGGGCGCGATGCCGGAGACGATCCGGCACTCGCTGCACCGCCACATGGAGGCGTTCTACGAACAGGGCCTGTTCACGAAGGGGCTCTCGACCATCCAGACCGACGAACTGCACAGCTACGAAGAAGGCATCCAGGTGCTGGGACAGTCGCTGCTGCTCGAACACGGGAGCCCGCGGCAGATCGAGCGGGCCTTCGAGACGGCCGCGGCGCTCGAGCGCGTCACCGGGGTCAACGCCGCCGGCCACCGGCACATCCGGTCGACGTACTTCAGCGGCACTGTGATGGCCACCGAGGGCGTGTGGGGCTGGCAGAAGACGAACTCCCTGCTGGCGCTGCACCCGGCCATCGCCCTCGTGGACTACAACGGCTCGCCCGGCGTCCGACGCTGGCTGCTCGAGGTGGCCGACGGCCTGCTCGCGCACGACACGCCGGATGCGGACGGTCCACGCACGCTCCACACCAACATCGAGTTCGCCACGGACCGGGCACCCGCCCCGGCACAGGACCGCGGCTTCAATGCCGACCGCGCCTGGCCCCTGCTCTGGGCCGCGTACCGCTGGACGGGCGATCGGAAGTACGTGCAGCCGATGCTCGATGCGGGCCCGCGCTCGCTCGCCGGCCTGGCGGCGAATGCCCTCGATCACCTGGCGCTCCGGGAATCCTGGCAGGCGCCGCTCCAGGCCTACAGCACGGCCGCCCGCGGCGACGGCGCCCGCCACCTGGCGTGGCAGTTGTCGGGAGACACGAAGGTGCT
This sequence comes from uncultured Vicinamibacterales bacterium, assembly GCA_964396055.1. GTDB lineage: Bacteria > Acidobacteriota > Vicinamibacteria > Vicinamibacterales > JAKQTR01 > CAYJPV01. Next base: position 54,221 of record CAYNDV010000003.1, read on the forward strand.
CGCCGGTCTGTACGAGGACCAGGCGCGCGCTGCGGCCCTGCGCGAGTACATCAACACCGAGGGCAGCCTCTGGATCGACCGGGTGAACGTCCCGCTCGCCGAGATCCAGCGCGCCCGCCTCGGCGGCATCGCGCTCGTCCGCAATCAGTACGTACCGGGCCACGCGGTGAGCTGGCGCTTCGAGGGCCGCGACGCCGACGAACAGGTGGCGGTCCTCGTGCGGGACGCCACACCACAGCGCTTCACCGTGGTCGCGTACAACCTCGACCGCCGGCCCGTGGTCGCCCGGATGACTACCTGGGATGTCGAACCGGGGACGTGGCAGATGACCATCGGGACGCGGGCGTCGGCCGACACAGGGCCGCTCACCGGCGCCACCACGAGCACGATCGACGTCGACCGCGGCGGAGCCATCCCGCTCACGCTGGCGCCCGGGGTCTGCACGGTGATCGAGGTGCGCCTCGTCACGAAGGGATCGTCCGTTTGGTCGCGCCCCGACCTCGGGATCTCGACTGACGATGTGCGGACGAGCGGCCGGACGATGACCGTCACCGTGCACAGCCTGGGGTCGGTTCCGGCGCCGGCCGCGCGCCTCGTGGTGCGCGACCGTCAGGGCCGTGAGTTGGCGAAGGCCACGGTGCCGGCGCTGCAGGCGCCCACGGATCTCCGGCCGCGCATTGCCCTCGTCCGGCTCATCCTGCCGCCGCGCGCGGACCTATCGGGTGGACGGGTATCGATGGAAGCCCCGCGCGGAACCAGGGAGATTACCACCCTCAACAACGACGCGACGCTCCGGTAGGGGCGTGCGAGGATGGCCATTATGCGACGACCGATCGTGTCACTCCTCCTGTTGCTGTGCTGTGCACTCCCGGCGGCCGCGCAGCCCTCCAATGACGAGGTGAAGGCCGCCATGAAGAAGGCCGCCGCGTTCATGGTGGACCACGTCGCGCTGCGGGGCGGGTACGTCTGGACCGTCTCGGAGGATCTGTCGAAGCGGTGGGGCGAGATCCCGGCGCGGCCGAGCCAGATCTGGGTCCAGGGCGGGACCCCGACGGCAGGCATGGCGTTTCTCGACGCCTACGACGCCACCCACGATCTGCAGTTCCTCGATGCGGCGCGTCGGGCCGCAGACGCCCTCATCTTCGGCCAGCATCCGCTGGGCGGCTGGCACTACTTCGTGGACTTCGATCCCGCCGGCCTGCCGGAGTGGTACGAGAAGAGCGCGTCGAGGTTCGACTACGGCTACGAGGAGTACCGCCATTACTACGGGAACGCGACCAACGACGATCAGGTCACGTCGGACAGCACCGGGTTCCTGTTACGGCTCTACGAGACGACGCTCGACCCTGCCTACCGGGCTCCGTTGCTGAAGGCCCTCGACTTCGTCCTGCTGGCCCAGTACCCGAATGGCGCGTGGCCGCAGCGTTACCCGCTGCGCTACGAGTTCGTGCACGACGGCCTGCCGGACTACACGTCGTACTACACGCTCAATGACGGTGCCCACCAGGGTTACGTGGAACTGCTCGTCAAGGCGTACCGCACGCTGGGGGACGCGCGTTACCTGGAGGCGGCCCGGCGGGGCGTCGACTTCATCATCGCCGTGCAGGGGCCCGACGGCGAGGCGGCCTGGGCCGAGCAGTACGGAATGGACATGCGCCCCGCCCCCGCGCGCACGCACGAACCCACGGGCTACGTCACGCGCGAGAGCCGCGACATGCTGCGGGTGCTGCAGCTCTTCTACGCCCTCACCGGCGATCCGCGGTACCTGACGCCGATCCCGCGGTGCCTGGCGTGGTTCGACCGGATCAACCGCGAGGCCGTCGAGCTCAAGCGGCCGCCGGCGCGTTACTGGCAGCCCGGCACGGACCTGCCGGTGTACAACGTCCGCACGGGCACCTACAACGCCGAGGGCTACGGTCTCTACACGTGGACGACGGAACCGCCGCCCGGCCTGGAAGTCCGCCCGGCCATCGACGTGGTGCCCATCCGCGCCGACTACGAACGCGTGGCCGCGATGCGGACGCCGGACGCCCGCGCCGCCTACGTGCGTGAGTACTTCGCGCCACGACGGATGGCGCCGACGGCTGAGCAGGTAACCGCCGTCGTGCAGTCCCTCGATGCGCGCGGCGCCTGGGTCACCGACAACATCCGCGTCCACCGGATCGTCGCTCCCGGGGTGATGAACTCGGAGACGCAGGTGCCGGTGCGCGGCATCTCCACCGGTGTCTTCGTCCGCAATCTCGCCACGCTGACGGCCTGGCTGGCGCAGCGTTAATCAATCCGGGATTGATTTGCGGCTACCAGTCGATCTCCACGCGCAGGCCGGCGGTGGTCGGCATCTCCCAGAGGTCGGGTCCCAGCTGCTTCGCGGCCACGGCGCGGCCGGCGGCGGTCGCGCGGATCGGTCCTGTCGCGCGCACGCGCAGCAGCCCGCCCAGCCGGGACGTGACGACCGCCCGACGGGGGCGGCCGCCGGCCCACTCGAGATCGATGTCGAATCCGCCCCGGGCGCGGAGGCCCGTCACCGAGCCGGATGGCCAGACCGACGGCAGAGCGGGCAGCAGGACCAGTTCGTCATCCTGCGATTGCAGCAGCATCTCGGCGATGGCCGCCGTCATCCCGAAGGCCCCGTCCACCTGCATGGCGCGCGAACAGATCGAGAAGAGGCTGTCGGTCGTGTAGGTCCGCACCGCGTAGCGGATGTTCTCCATCGCCTTCTCGCCGTCGTTGAGGCGCGCCCAGCTCGCCGCCTTCCAGGCGGAAGCCCACCCGTTACCCACGAGGCCGCGCTGGTCGAGCACGACGCGGGCGCCGGCCGCCAGGTCGGGCGTGCGCCGCGGCGAGATCTGGTTGCCCGGGAACAGCCCGTATAGGTGCGAGATGTGACGGTGGCTCTGCTCCCGCTGCCCCCAGTCCTCGAGCCATTCCTGCAGGTCGCCGCCGCGGCCAATTTTCATCGGCGCCAGCTTCGACCGGGCGCCGAGGGCCCGCGCACGCAGGTCCTCGTCCACGCCGAGGATGGCCGACGCCTCCGCCACCTGGCCGAGGACCTCGCGCACAATCTGCGTGTCGATGGTCGATCCCGCCACGAGCGCGGTGCCGTTGCTCATCGACCCGGTCACCTCGTCGAAGAACCGGTCGTTGCCGGGCGCGAGCGGGAAATTCTCGGGCGAGGTGGAGGGATTGGTGACCAGCCAGCCGTACCTCGGGTGCGGCACGAGGAAGTCGAGGAAGAACTCGGCGGCCCCGCGCATCACGGGGTAGTACTCCCGCAGGAACGCCAGGTCTCCCGTGAAGCGATAGTGCTCCCAGAGGTGCGTGGTCAGCCAGCCGCCGCCCGTGGCGAACCCGCCCCAGTTCGGGCCGTCCATCGGCGCCGCCACGCGCCACAGGTCGGTGTTCTGGTGGAACGCCCAGCCGCGCGCGCCGTACAGCTCGCGCGCCACGCCGGCGCCCTGCTCGCTCAGTTCGCGGATCATCCGGAACAGCGGGTCCGCGCACTCGCTCAGGTTGGCCACCTCGGCGGGCCAGTAGTTCATCTCCGTGTTGATGTTCGTCGTGTACTTCGAATCCCACATGGGATTCATGTCCTTGTTCCAGATGCCCTGCAGGTTGGCCGGCTGGGTGCCGGGCCGCGACGACGAAATCAGCAGGTAGCGGCCGAACTGGAACAGCAGCGCGGCCAGCGCCGGGTCGTTGGCGCCGTCGTACTTCCGCAGGCGCTCGTCGGTGGGCAGGGCGCTGTCCGGGCCGGAGCCCAGATCGAGCGCCACGCGCCGGAACAGGCGCCGGTGCTCCGCCACGTGCGCGGCCCGCAGGGCGTCGAACGACCGCCCGCGCCCGGCCGCCATGGTGTCATCCACCCGCGAGTCCGGGTTTGCGCTGACGTCCGCGTAGTTCACGAAACTGGTCGCCGCCGCGATGCGGAGCGTCACAGCCGCGGCGTCCCGGATGATCAGCCGATCGTCGCCGGCGGACACCGTGCCGCCGTCGGTCTCGGCCCGGAGCCTGACCGTGTACCTCAGGCGCCCAGGCACGCCGAGGTAATCCGCTGATCGGCCGCGCACGACGAGGCTGTCCGGACCGTCCACGTCCATGCGGAAGTAGTCCGTCGCGTAGTTCGAGTGCGCCTGGTTGCGGTCACCGCGCAACTGCGCGTCCAGCGACAGCCGGCCGGGCGGCTCCGCCGTGACGCGCACGACGATGACCTGGTCGACCGGCGAACTGAAGACCTCGCGCCGGTAGCGGACACCGCCCTGGTCGTACGTGGTGGACGCGACGGCGGCATCGAGATCGAGCTGATGGCGATAGTTCGTCACGGGTCCCCGCCCGCCCAGCGTCAGGACAAGGTTGCCCAGCGACTGATACTTCTGCTGTTCCACCGGGTAGCCCATCAGGTGCCGGCCGAACAGGCGGTGCGCGCGGATCAGTTCGCCGTCGAACAGCAGGCGCCGGATCTCGGGCAGCGCCTTGACGCCGCCGGGCACCGTCGTCGAGTACGGCCCGCCCGACCAGTAGGTGTCCTCGTTGAGCTGGATCACTTCTTCGTCCGTGCGGCCGAAGACCATCGCGCCCAGGCGCCCGTTGCCCACGGGAAGGGCATGCTCCCAGGACGCGGCCGGGTGCGTGTACCACAGGACCGGGGCCTGCGGTTCCCCGCGCAGGACGTCGGGACACGCGAACAGGACCACGGCACACAGCAGGACGGCGAATCGGGGGCGGTCTCCCATCGGGTCTCCTTTCGGCCATGGGCATCATATCGCCGGCCGGCCGGTCTATACTCTGCCGACAGTCACGATTGGAGGTTCCGGTGAGGCGTCGTCTCGTGCTCGCATCCGTCGCGTTCATCCTGGCGTGGGCGCCTGCGGCCAGGCTGCAGTCGGGGCCGCCGGCGCTGCCGCCGTCGCTCGACGCCCGGCTCGCGGCGTTGTTCGGGGGCGGCGAGTTCACGGCGCAGGGCATGGGCCCGATGGCCTGGCTCGACGGTGGCCGCCGCTACACCGCCATCCCCCGCGGGTCGAAGGACATCGTGGCCTTCAACACCGCGACGGGCGCCAGCGAGGTGCTCGTGCCATCAACGGCCCTGACCCCGCCCGGCGCGGCGGGTCCCCTCGAGGTGGATGACTACGCCTGGTCGGCCGACCGCGCGAAACTGCTCGTCTTCACCAATACGCGGCGGGTCTGGCGTCAGAACACCCGGGGCGACTACTGGGTGCTGGATGTCGCCGCCCGCACGCTGCGCAAGCTGGGTGGCGACGCTCCCGAGTCGTCGCTGATGTTCGCGAAGTTCTCGCCGGACGGCTCGCGCGTAGCCTACGTGCGTGCGCAGAACCTCTACGTCGAGACGCTGGCCACCGGCGCCATCCGCGCGGTGACGACCGACGGCGGGGGCGACATCATCAACGGCACTTCGGACTGGGTGAACGAGGAGGAGTTCTCGATCCGGGACGGTTTCCGCTGGAGCCCGGACGGCCGGCGGCTGGCGTTCTGGCAGTTCGACACCCGCGGCGTCGAGCGCTTCACGCTCATCAACAACACGGACGCCCTCTATCCGCGCACCACCGTGTTCCCCTACCCCAAGCCGGGCACTACGAATTCGGCCGTGCGCGTGGGCATCGCCGACCTGCAGGCCGCGGCGACGACGTGGGTGAAGACGGACGGAGACGCGCGCGATCACTACATCCCGTGGATCGCCTGGGCCGACGCCGGCACCCTGGCGCTCCAGCACATGAACCGCCTGCAGAACCGGAACGACTTCCTGCTGGCGGACGCCGCCACGGGTGACGTGCGGCGCCTGTTCCGGGACGAGTCGGCCACGTGGCTCGACACGGGTGATCCCGTGGAGCCGCTCGCCGGCGGTCGGGAGTTCACCTGGGTCAGCGAGGCAAGCGGCTGGCGGCACGTCCACGCGATCGCGCGGGCCGACGGGCAGTCGCGGGACCTCACGCCGTTCGCGGCCGACATCGTCGACGTGGCCGCCGTCGATGCGGCCGGCGACCGCGTGTACGTCACCGCGTCGCCGCGCGACGCCACGCAACGGTACTTGTACGTCGTCCGGACGACGCCCGGCAGCCAGCCGGTGCGCATCACGCCGTCCGATCAGCCGGGGTGGCACAGCTACAACATCTCGCCTGATGGGCGCTGGGCGGTGCATACGTGGTCCCGCTTCGACACGCCGCCGCGGGTGGACATCGTCAGCCTGCCGACGCATCGGCGTATCCGGATGGTGGTCGACAACGCCGAACTGGCGGCCCGCGTGGCGCCGCTGGTGACGCCGCCGGTGGAGTTCGTCAAGGTGGACGTGGGCGGGGGCGTCAGCCTGGATGGCTGGGTGCTGAAGCCGCGCGCGTTCGACCCGACGCGGAAGTATCCCCTGTTCGTCCACGTCTACGGCGAGCCCGCCAGCACGACGGTCACGGACCGGTGGGGCGGGTCGGGCATGCTGTTCCACCGGGCGCTCGCGGACCAGGGCTATATCGTGGCGTCGTTCGACAACCGCGGCACGCCCGCGCCGAAAGGCGCCGCCTGGCGCAAGGTGGTGTACGGCGCCGTCGGCGAGTTGTCGGCGAAGGAACAGGCGGCGGCGGTGGCCGCGCTGGCGGCCGCGCGGCCCTACATCGATCTCTCCCGCGTCGGCATCTGGGGCTGGAGCGGCGGCGGATCGAACACCCTGAACGCCCTCTTCCGCTACCCGGACGTGTACGCCGTGGGCATCTCGGTGGCTCCGGTGCCCGACCAGACGTTGTACGACACGATCTACCAGGAACGGTACATGGGCCTGCCTGGCACGAATGCCGACGGGTACCGCCGCGGATCGCCGATCTCGTTCGCGGACGGGCTGAAGGGCCGTTTGCTCGTCATCCATGGCACCGGCGACGACAACGTCCACTACCAGGGCGTGGAGCGCCTGATCAACCGGCTGGTGGAACTCGGGAAGCACTTCGACGTGATGGTGTACCCGAACCGCAGCCATTCCATCTCGGAGGGGCCGGGCACCACGCTGCACGTGCGGCGGCTCGTGGCCCGGTACCTGCTCGAACACCTGCCGGCGGGACCGCGGTGATGCGGCCCGGACGGCGCCTCAGAGAGGGACTCATGAAGAAGCTGCTGTGCCTCGTGCTAGTGGCCCTGGTGTGGGCCGCGCCGGCATCCGGCCAGAACACCACCGTGCCGCTCACCGGACCGTGCGCCGATGTCGTGGCCCTGCAGAGAGCCCTCGACCGCGACGAGGGCATCCTGCGCGACTGGCCGAACCTGGGCCGCTTCCGCGAAGCCAATCAGGAACTGCCGCCACCCGCGCCGGGTCAGGCACGCGTCGTGTTCCTGGGTGACTCGATCACCGACAACTGGAACAACGCCGGGTTCGGCGGCTTCTTCCCGGGCAAGCCGTACATCAACCGCGGCATCAGCGGCCAGACGACGCCGCAGATGCTGCTGCGCTTCCGCCACGACGTGATCGCACTGAAGCCCGCCGCCGTCGTCATCCTGGCCGGCACCAACGACATCGCCGGCAACACCGGCCCGATGTCCCTGGAGATGATCCAGGACAACTTCGCAACGATGGGTGAACTCGCCAGGGCCCACGGCATCCGCTTCGTGATCGCCTCCGTGCTGCCCATCCACGACGCCGGGCGCGGCGCCGACGGGAACCCCGTGGTGCAGTCACGCCGCCGGCCGCCGGAGAAGATCAACGCCCTCAATGCCTGGCTGGCCGACTTCGCGAAACGCGCCGGGCACGTCTACCTCGATTACGCGTCGGCGTTGACCGACGCGCAGGGCTTCCTCAAGTCGGACCTGGCGGATGACGGCCTGCATCCGAACGCGAAGGGGTACGCGGTGATGGTCCCGCTGGTGGAGCAGGCGATCCAACAGGCGCTGCAGAAGCGCTGATCAGGCGAGGGCGGCAGCCGCGGCCGAAGCGCCGCCACGCATCGCGGGCGGGCTGTTGGCCTACTGGTACTGGAAGTTCGCGCAGGGCACGAGCGTCTCGAGGACCTCCCACTTGGCGCTCGATCGCATCCCGCCCATGAGTTCGACGTCCGGCAGTTGCCGTGTGTCGCCCATGCGGTTCAGCTTGACGCTGCCGCTGTACTGCGAGCGGCTGAAGATCTGGAGCAGTTGCGGGATCGACGTCCCGTAATCCGACGAGGAACCCGGCCGTCCGCCCTCGCACCGCACCTGGTAGGTCACGGGCGGAGCCGTGGGCTGGGTCTTCATCAGCATGTCGAACTGGTCCGACACCGACGTCACCTTCTGGTTGGCGTCTTCGGCCACCACCAGGTCGACGCCGAGGCTCGCCCACACCGTGAACGGCCGCGGCGTCATCGCCTCCGCCGACAGCGTGTTGGTGCAGTCCCGCGCGCCGCCGAAGGCGTAGCTCCTGAGGCGCGTCAACGTGACGGTGTTCTGCTGGTAGCGGACCTCGCCCCCCTGCTCCGGGAAGATGAGGTCCATCTTGAATGCGCCTTCCGCAGCGTTGACGGTGCCCCGGAATCCCGGTTTCGGCGCTGGCGTGACCACGATCGTGCCGGTCAACTGCACCCGGCGGCACCGCGCGCCCGCCTGCCCGTCGACGTCGGCCGGCGCCAGCCACGCCAGAAATGCCGCCATCACCACCGCTGCTGTCGCCGCGCGTCCGAACGCCATCTTGGCCCGCTCCCCCGCGCCGGGCCTGGGCCGTCCCGGCGCAAGCGGATCATAGATCAGAACGTCCAGGCGTACCCGATCTTGGCGAACACGGTCCGGTCCTGCTGGACGAGGACGTCCGGATCGACGCCCTCGCGGGTGTCCGTGTAGCCGAGGAAGAAGACGGTGCGCGGATTCACCTTGTAGGACAGGAGCATCTGCGTGAACGTACCGGCAAACGATCGGTCGCGGCCGTCGGCGTAGCGCGCCGGATCGTACGTGTAGTCCGTGAACTGGACCGTGCCGCGGACGAAGAAGCGCGACGTGAACTGCCAGGTCAGACGCACGTCGGCCATGCGCGCGTCGTACAACTGCCCCTCGTCGACCCGCATACGTTCCCAGGTCGGTGCAACCGCCAGCTGCAGGCGGCGCCCGAGGCGCTGCTGCAGTTCGCCCTGCAGCCGCGTCCGTTCTCCGGGCCTGGCCTGGGCGTAGTCGATGCGATCGCCAAGCCAGAGGTTGATGAAGTAGCTGGTGGCGCCGGTCGGCTGTCCGCAGTGGTGCACGTACCACGTCGTCTGGTCGAAGACCTGCCCGCCATACGCCTCGCGCTTCCGGGTGAACTGGACGCCGATGTGGGACTGCAGCGGACCCTGGTAGTTGGCCCCGGCGATGGCGGTGCGCACCAGGAAGCTGCCGCGCTGTGTCTGATCGTGCGTCACGTCGGCAAAGACGTTGATGTTCGTGAACCACGTGCGCGCACCGGGCAGCCATTGATAGCGGGCGTAGCCCCGCGCGCGCTGGTAGTCCACCTGCGGCATGAAGCCGAGGTCGGCCCGGAACCCGTCCCCAACGGACGAATACGAGGCTGTCGCGTACACGTGGCGCGTGGAGCGGATGTAGGACACCGTGGCGGCCGCGTCACTGAAGGCTCCGTCCGGCTGCCGATACCGGAACGCGACCGGCGCGGGATACGTGGTGGTCGAGCCGAGCACCTGGAACGACACCCGGTCCTTGCGCGTGAACCGCAGGTTGCCATCCACGCCGGCCACCCGGTTCGAGTAGTCGCCGCCTTCGCGCACCGTGGCCATGGCGCCCACGGTGTACTGCGTGCCGATGTCGTGCTTGTAGCGGAAGACGCCGGAGGTGGACGCCTGGTCCAGCGTCGCGGCGGCCGAACCCTGGCTGCCGGGGATGATCAGGTTCGTGATGTCGTCGCGGACCGAGAAGGCCCCCACGGTCTCGCGGCCGATCTTCCCGGTCAGCTTCGCGCCCCACGCGGGCTCACGCAGGGTCCTGGTGTACACCGCCGTGAATGGCGTCGAGAAATAGTCCGACGCCTCCATGAAGAAGGGGCGCTTCTCGGGATACGCCAGCGCGAACGGCTCGTTGATGTCCAGTTGCAGCGCGTCAGCCTCCACCTGCGAGAAGTCGGGGTTCACGGTGCCGCTGAACACGAGGTTCGGCGTGATGCCCCAGCGGCCGGACACCCCGGCTTCCGCGTCCCGATCGGGCTCACCCAGGCCGGCGTCCACGCTCCCTTCGCGGGTGGCCGTGCTGACGCCCGTCACCGTGGGCGCCAGCTCGATGTTCCTGCCGGGCTTGATGCCCTCGAACCCCGAGATCCTGATCGCCTGGCAGAGGTAGCAGTTGTTGTTGCGGTCACGGGAAAAGGCGCCCATCTGCCGGAAGATCGTCCGCGGGTATCCGCGGATCGCGTCGAAGCCCCACACCTGCGGGCCGTCCACACGCTGGAAGCTCAGGCTCGAGAACGGCACCTTGAACTCGGCGGCCCATCCCCAGTCGGTGATCCGCGCGGCGGAGTGCCAGATCCCGTCCCATTCCTGGCTGTCGGCGTTGGTCACCTCGATGTTGTCGATCTGCACGCCGAGCGGGTTGACCAGCAGCAGATAGTCGCGGCGCTGATCGTTGAAGGTGTCGAGGACGATGCCGATCCAGTCGTCGCCCCAGGCGTTGTCGCGATCGGCCAGGTGGGCGCGAATGGCGCCGGGGTCCGGATCGTAAGCCCGGAACCCGACGTACAGCGCCTCCCGGTCGTAGGTGAGCAGCACGACCGTCCTGACCGGGGCGGGCGTGTTCTCGCCCGGCGTCACCTCGACCGGCAGATCCTGCGACCAGGCCGTCTCCCAGGCGGCTTCGTCCAGGACCCCATCGATGCGGATGGGCTGCGTGGTGGTGCGGATCTCGTGGAGCGCGGGTGCCGGCGCAGGCGGGTCTGCCGCCCGCCGGGCTGGGCCCGCTCCCGCCACCGGTGCCGCCGCCAGGAAGACCAGGAGTGCTGTCAGGACCGAGCGCATATGCCGCCCCCTCGTGTGGTGGGGGGCGTCACACATGTGGTGAGACGGGATCGCGGCCGGCGGCGCTGCGAGATTCGGGTTCGAATCTCCTTACGGCAGGCCAGCCCGTGGCGATCCGGCGGCGGCAGACAGGGTCAGGGGGCGAAGACGAGGCACAACTCCAGGGGCAGCTCCCGGTCGTTGTGCTTCTGCTCGACGAGGATGCGCGCGTGGGGCCCCTGCCAGAGGGCGGCGAAGTCCGCCCACTGGTCCTGCGGGAAGCCGTGCTCGCCCGACGCGCCGGCGAAGACGGGCTCGCCCAGCAGTGAGCGGGCCGCGTGGACGGCTGACGAGAAGAGCGCCTCGAACTCCCGCTGTTTCCGATCGAAGGCGGGTTCGTCGAGCAGGTGCGGATCGGGGTGTTCGAGGAGGATGAACTCGATCCACCGCACGCGGGCGCCTTCCGTCATGAGGCGCAGCGCCGGACGGCCGGGCGCGGCGAACCGTTCTCCCCCGGGTTCGCGGCCCGCCAGCAGATAACCCAGGCCGACGATCTGACGCCTCACACCCGCCGCGTCCCACAGCCACGCGGTCGTCCGGTGGCTGGTGAGGAGCGTGAGCAGGTCCGTCACCATCGCGTTGGCGACCAGGCCGGTGGCCGGCGGAGCCAGTTCAGCCGGGGGCCTTGGAGGCGCAGGCTGGGTCGCCGGCCGCTGCACCGTCTCGGCTGCGGCGACGACGACGGTGAAGGAGGCATCGACCAGGCCTGCCAGGGGCGTGTCGCCGGTTGACGCGCTGAACGAACCCTTCAAGCCGTTGAAGGTCTGGGCGCTGCGGGCCCGATCGACCTCTCCGGCCGGATACCCTCCCTGGGGCGCCGGCGTGAAGCCGGGCCACATCACGGCCCAGCCGCGGCCCAGGCGATGGGCTTTCGTGAGGCAGGACAAGGCGATCTCGCCAGCATCGCGCTCCGCCTCGGGTTCGACAAACAGGTGGTCGCTCAGGCCATGCTCGCGGAAGATGGCGCCGTAGTCGGACGGGCGTTCGATGCGGCTGATCGGCGCCAGTAGTTCTTTGGCACGCATCAGGAGATCGTCCTTGGGCACGGAGCTGAAGCCAAGACGCCAGGTGACGGTCGATCGTGCCATGGGCGTGCCCCCGGGATCGATTACAGGCCGACAGTCAGGATGCGGCGGTTCGCGGGAACAGTATACGGTGATCGGGGTCCGGGGCCAGGGCCGGGTATGGCGAGTGCAGGCCCGGGGGCGAGCGGGGGGACGCCGAGCGGCGGCGCGGGTACAATGATGTGTCGCCCGGCGTGCGCCGCAGGAGCCCGGGCCTGCCGATTCGAGGTTGTATGGCCGCCCTGATTGAAGCAATCGCCCTGAAACGCAAGATGTTCTTCGAGTTCGAGAACGCGCCGTTCCACGTCCTCGACGTCGAGGTGTCGACCCCCACGGCGCGCGGCGGCCAGACGCTGGTGCGCCTGAAGATGCGGAACCTGCTGACGCGGGCGGTCTTCGACAAGACCTTCAAGGCCGGCGAGAAGTTCAAGGAACCCGACCTGTCGGTGGCTCAGGCCACGTACCTCTACACCGATGGCAGCGGGCATCACTTCATGGATCAGGAAACGTACGACACCCTCACGCTGAACGAGGACATGGTGGGTGACGACCGGTTCTTCCTGGTGGAGAACCTGCTGGTGCAGGTGCAGAAGTACAACGGCAACCCCATCGGCCTGCAGTTTCCCCCTCACGTCGAACTCACCATCACCTACACCGAGCCCGGCACGCGCGGCGACACGGCCAGCGGCAGCGTGACGAAGGCGGCGACCCTCGAGACGGGCATGGAGATCCGCGTGCCGCTCTTCATCAAGGAAGGCGAGAAGGTGAAGGTGCACACCGAGACGCGCGAGTTCGCCGGACGGGCGTAGCTCGGTCACGCCGGGCGCCTTCGCGCGCGAGCACGGCGCCGTGGTGATCCCGCTGGGAACCTCGGCCACGACGGTGGAACTGCGGGGGCGGTAGGGGCGTGGGACGTGGGGCGTGGGACGTGGGGTTCGTCAGAAGCAAGAAGCAGGAATCCAGAAGGAACAACTCGCCCGCTGACAGCGTGATCCCTTCTTGCTTCTTGCTTCCTGCTTCTTGCTTCTGTCCCGCACGCACGGGCGCGCCGGACATACGCCAGCGCGCCCGCTCCGCCCTCACCCGCTGCCAGTATCGTGCTGGGTTTCAGCTCGGCAGCGTTGTCAGCGTGACCGCGTGATCCCTTCTTGCTTCTTGCTTCTTGCTTCTGTCAGTACCCGTAGTACCCCGCCCCATAGAGCTGGCCCCGGTACGGAATCACCTGTCCGGGCAGGACGTTCACGTTGAAGCCGACCGGCTCGTAGCCGGGCGCGTAGAGCTCGATGCGGCGGTAGCCCGCGGCAATCGGCACCGGCTGGCCGCGGAAGTCGCCCGCCACGCCCACGTAAACACCGTCCACGAACACCTGCGTCTGGGGCGGATCCACCATGAACGCCATGCCGCCGTATGCGACGCCGACCCGCATCGGGTAGTGATACGTGAAGGGCGCCCGCCACCCGTAGCTGAAGTGGAAGCGGAACGGCGAGCCGGCGAACACCGAGATGCCCAGGCCGAACCGGATGTGGCTCCGCCACGCGTACGAGCCGTCGTAGCGGCCGCCGTAGTAACGGTAGTCGTTGCGTCCGTTGCCGTAGCGGCCGTCGTACCGGCTGTCATACCGGGAGTTGCCACGGTTCCGGTCGTCGTACCGGTTGTCATACCGATAGTCGCCGCGATTCCGCGTGTCGTACCGGTTGTCGTACCCGCCGCTGCGCCCGTCCCGGTTCACGCGCCAGTCGTCACCGCTCCGGCCGCCGCGGCTGTTGCGATCGTCCTGGCGGCCCGCGTTCCACGACGGAGCGCTGGAGCGGTTGCCGTCGTTGCGCGCCTGGTCCGATCGAGGTTCGGAGCGGCGCACGGCGGTGCCGCTGCGCGTGCCGCGGTCCGAGCGGTCCTGCGAATCGGCCCGCGCGGCGCTCTCGTGCGAGCGGCGCCGGCTCTCCTGATCGGCGTCCTGCGCCCACGCGGCGGTGGCTCCGGTGATGGTGAGCACCGCCAGCATGGCTGCTGCTGTCGTGCTGTGTTGCCGTCTCATGGTGACCCTCCGTGGCGCGCGGGACCACTCAGGGCAGGCGTCTGTCCCCGGGTCAGGGGGTGCAGCACCGCGCGTCACCATGGAGATAGCAACCTGCCTGCCAGATCCGGATCGCAAAAATCTGGCCTGATTTCCGCGATGCATGCGTCAGGGTGATGTTGGTGTCCTGAATTAGAGACGGTCGCGAGGGCCGGCACGGCCCGAGTTCCGGGCTTCGCGCTCCGCGCTTCGTGTATCGTGCCCCTTCTTGCTTCTTGATTCTTGCTTCTGACAATCCCCTACATCCCCTGCCCCAAGCCCCACGTCCCACGTCCCTAAGAAGCCCCCCACAGCCACAGCGCCGCGTAGGCCCGCCACGGACGCCAGCGTTCGGCACGGGCGAGCAGTTCGGCTGCAGTGGGACGGCGGCCCGTGAGGCGTTCGACCGCGCGCAGCAGGCCGGCGTCGGCGGCCGGAAACGCGTCGGGTTCCTGGAGGGCGCGCATGGCGATGTACTGCGCGGTCCATTCGCCGATGCCGGGCAGCGCTCGAAGCGCGCCCACCGTGGCGTCGAGGTCGCGGCCGGCAGCGAGGATATCGGGCCGCTTCGAGACCGCCGCGGCGAGCGCCTGGATGGCGGCCTTGCGCGCCCCGGGCATGCGCAGCGCGGCCAGATCGGCGCGCGCCAGCCGGTCCGCCGACGGGAAGACGTGTGTGAGGCCTTGTACCGGCGACGCGTGGGCAGCCACAGGCGCGCCGTAGGAGGCAACCAGTTGTCCGGCCAGTTTCACCGCAGCCGCCACAGAGACCTGCTGGCCCAGGATAGCTCGCACGGCGAGCTCGAACGGATCCCATGCGCCGGGCACACGCCGCCCCGGCCGCGCAGCCACGAGCGGCGCCAGCAGGGAGTCTTCGCCGAGGTGGCTGGCGATCGCGTCGGGGTCCGCCGCGAGGTCGAAGACGCGCCGCAGCCGGGCCACGACGAGCGGAAGCGCCGAGACGACCGGGAACAACACGGAGGCCTCCAGTGCGTGACCGGCAACAGGCCGCACGGACACGACGCCGTGCCGGCCGTCCATGGCAAACGTTCTCGCGTACGTGTCGCCGTGCACCGCCTCGACGCCGGGGATCGCGCGCGCCGCCAGGAAAGATCGGATGCCGTCCCAGTCGCAGGGCGGCCGGTACCGCAGCCGCACCGAGATGCCCCCGCCCGGTTCGGCGTGTTCCGTCGTCTGTGCAGTGGCGCGCAGCGCGCTCGGCGGCCGGCCGAACAGATCGTGAAACGCCTCGTTGAACCGCCGCACGCTGCTGTAGCCGGAGGCCAGGGCCACCTGGGTCATCGGCAGCGTGGTGTCGTGTATCAGCTGTTTGGCCAGGTGCACGCGGCGCGCCTGGGCCACGGCCACCGGCGTGGCGCCGAGGTGGCGGAGGAACAGGCGTCGCAGTTGTCGGTCGCCAACGCCGAGCCGCGCGGCCAGCGCGTCGACGTTGCCGTCGTCGAGCGCGCCGGCCTCGATGAGCGGCAGCGCGCGGGCAATCGTATTCGAGGTGCCGCGCCAGGCATTCAGGTCGGGCGCCGTTTCGGGTCGGCACCGCAGGCACGGCCGGAAGCCGGCGGTCTGCGCGGCGGCGGCCGAGGGGTAGAACGTTACGCGGTCGCGCCTCGGCGTGCGCGACGGACAGATGGGGCGGCAGTAGATGCCGGTGCTGCTGACGCCGACGAAGAAACGTCCGTCGAACCGGGGATCGCGGGTGCGCAGCGCGCGGTAGCACGCGTCGGAAGCAAGGTCCATGTCGTCATGCTGACGCGGGGAGCCCGGGCTGTCTAGCGGTTTTCGGACATGCTGGTGAGTTTGGCCGACAGGTCCGAAAACCGCGAGCGATTACCCAGCGCACCTGTCACGATCTTCCGTGGCGTCCGGCCTTGAACCGGACGTCGCCCGTTCCTTCGTGGCGTCCGGCTTCAGCCGGACGCGACTTTCCCGAGGAGGCTCCATGCCGTTCGTGCTCCCGTTGTTTTGCGAACGTCTCTCCACTCCGGCGGGTCCCTTACTCGTGATCACCGACGACTCCGGCGCGTTGCGTGCGGTCGAATGGGAAGACCACGAACCACGCCTGCGACGCCTGCTGGATCGGCACTACGGGCGGCGCGGATACCTCCTGTCCGGGCATCCGGCCTCGGCTGAGTCCGGCGCGCTGCGGACCGGGGCGCTCGGAGCAGGCCCGGTCAGCGCGGCGCCGGCCTTGTCTGCGGCCGCGCGCGCGTTGACCGCGTACTTCTCGGGTGATCTGCACGCGGTCGACGCCCTGCCCGTGACCACGGGCGGCAGTCCGTTTCAGCAGTCCGTGTGGGCTGCACTGAGGACCATTCCGGCGGGTCGCACGACGACGTACGGCGAGTTAGCGGCTGCGATCGGCCGGCCTGACGCCGCCCGCGCCGTCGGGGCCGCCAACGGCGCCAATCCGGTGTCCATCGTCGTCCCATGTCACCGGGTGGTGGGCGCAGGCGGTTCGCTCACGGGCTACGCCGGCGGCCTGGAACGCAAGCGCTGGCTGCTCGCCCACGAAAAAGGGGCCAGGCCCCTTTTCAGAGACGCGGCCGAAGCGCGTCGATGAGCGATCAGTGCTTCGCGAGCGCCGCGAGCAGGCGGGCGGCCGATTCGGGGGCCTTGGCTTCGCCGTTCAGGATCTTCCGGTTCGACGTGGCCTGGCCGTACATCGCGTCGTTGGCGTCGCCGTCCTCGCGCAGCGTCGATCCCTCGAGCGCCACGCCGGCAAACACGCCGCGCGACCGCGAGTAGCCGAGGATCTCGGCCGTCATCAACGCGTCGGTCTTGGCCTCGGCCGATCGCCCGAGGGGCCCGGCGGCGACGCTCGCGTCGGCGCCGAGCGTGAACCTGCTCGACAGGAGCTTGTCCATACCCTTGCGGTTCATCACGAGCATCACGACGTCGGTGGCGCTGCCGCCGATCTGGAAGCCGATGCTGCCGCCTTCGACGCGGACGCCGGCCGGCGCCGACCAGCCGGTGGCGGTACGGCACACGGCGAACCCGCGTCCGTATTCGCCGCCCAGGCCGAACGCCGCCTTCTTCAGCGAGGGAATGACGATGACGCACTGGGCCTTGCCGAAGAGGCTGGCCGGAATACCCTGTTCAGGAATGGCGACGAGGTCGTTCACCACGTCAGCGGCGTCGTTCAGGCGGTCGCGTGTGTTGGCCGTCGCAGCCGGCGGCCACACGGCCAGACCAATGGCACAAGCCAGGGCCGCGACTCCGGTCCATCTCGACATGAATGCCTCCACTTCGAGTATGCACCGAGTCGCCGCAAATCAATCCGGGATTGATTTGCGCGGCGCGGGGGCCGCCAGGAGCAGCCGGTTCCTGGGGGTGATCTCGGCCGGGATCGTCTGCGTCCACACTTCGTAGCCGCGCGCGCGGACGCGGCCGGCGCGCACGACGTCGATGGCCAGCGGGCCGTCGAGCCAGCCGGTCAGGGCGCCGGTGTCGCTGCGGTGCACGTCGTGGCAGCACGGCAGCACGGCGACCCGGGCGCCTGCCGCCATCGCGCGATCGAGTACTTCGTCCGTCAGGCCGCCGCACGCGTGGCTCGACACCACCACGTCGGTCGGCTCCAGCGTGACCTCTGCCAGGGGCGCCACCGCGTGGCTGATGCGTCCTGCCAGGCGGGGCCACTCGCCCACCACTGCCTCGGCGAGTCTCTCACTCGACGGCGGCACCTGCGTATCGACGACGAGCGCCGAGGGCGAAGAGTTGTCGAGGATGAGCATCACGTGGCCGAGCAGGCCGTGGCCGCCGCCGACGTCGACGACGCGGCCGCCGCGGAAGATCCGCCGGACGCGACGGGCCATCTCCCAGGCTTCGTAAAGTTCCTTGCGCGGCAGGCACCCGGCGCGGCAGACCGCGCGGGCAACGCGGTCGAACAGGGTGGTGCCGGCGAACCGGCCTAGGTCGTGGCTGGTGAGGCGCGCCTTGGACGAATGGGAGAAGGCCACGTGCGGAGTGTATTACTGTCGCACGGTCCGTGCGAACGCTTCGTACTGATCGGTGGCCACGAAGTCGACGCCGGCGCGGCGCGCGGCATCCCAGCGCACGGCTGCCGCCTCGAGGGATCCGAAGTTGTAGGAATCCGACCAGCCACGGCTCTCCGCGGGCGCGTGCCCGTTGAGCGTGTAGAACCGAATCCACAGGCCGAGGTCGTGGGCGCGGGCCACGAGGGCGGCCAGGCGGGCGGCGTCGGCGTCGGTCCACGCGCCGGCTTCGTCCGGTCCCCCGCGTTCGACGGCGGCCCACGGGAAGTTGGCCCAACGCCGGTAGTCTGTCACGCCGGAGGGGATCAGCCGCCTGACTGGAAGTTCGTGCACGCGTTTCTTCGTGTCGTCGTCCAGGTCGGGTGGCGGCACGGTTCCGAAGATCCGTAAGGTCGCGCCTGCGGGCAGGCGCTCGAAGAAGTCGCGCTCCTGTCCCTCGCCGCTTTCGGTCAGGACGAGCAGCGGGCCGACCCGAAGCGGCGACGGCAGGCCCGGCCGCCCGAGTTTGACGGCGGTCGTCAGGTAGCGCTCGTAGCGGCCCAGCAGGTCCCAGACCGCCAGGTGGTGCTCGCGTTCGTTGGTCTTGAAGTCGAACGACACGACCACGCGGGGCCACGTGCCGGGCTCGTTCTCGGCGAGGGCGCGATCGAGCAGCGGTTGCACGCGCTGGAAGAAGTGTGCGTCGAGTGTCGGCTCGTCGCCGGTCGCCGGGGTCTCGTGCGCCACCACCACCCTGCCGCCAGCACCGGAGTTCCCTCTAGCGGGGGGCACCCAGACCAGGTCCTGTTCGATCGCGATCCAGGGCAGTTCCGTGCCGAGGGCGCGGTCCAGGCGGTCGCGCCACGCGCCGGCTTCCGGATAGCAATTGTGCGCGTGCAACCACATGCGCGCGCCGGGGGCCAGCGGATCCGCCGGCGTCGATGCGCCCTGCCGGACCGCCGGCATGGAGGGGGACATGGCCAGCCAGGCGAGCAGCAGCGCGAGCACTCGAATCGACAACGTCTCCACCTTCAGAAGTAGGCCACGGTCACGCCCGGGTTCTTCTCGTCCTGGGCGGCGAGCGTCACTGCGGGTGTCTCTGTCAGGAACTTCCGGACGGCGGCGCGCAGTTTGCCCCCGCTGATGCCATGGATG
This sequence comes from uncultured Vicinamibacterales bacterium, assembly GCA_964396055.1. GTDB lineage: Bacteria > Acidobacteriota > Vicinamibacteria > Vicinamibacterales > JAKQTR01 > CAYJPV01. Next base: position 73,463 of record CAYNDV010000003.1, read on the forward strand.
ATGGAGACCTGGGTCAGCCCCGCGCGGATCGCGCGGTCGAGGAACGGACCGAGGGCTGCCAGTGCCTCGGGCACGGTCATGCCGTGGAGGTCGATCGATTGGAGCCGGTCCGTGGCTGCGGCTGACGCACGGGCGAGGGCATCAGCGGCAGCGTCAGCGGTGGCCCTGGCGGCGGTCTGTGCGGCCGCTTCGCGTTCCCGTTTCTGTTCTTTCTTCGAGTGCGAGATGGTCTCCAGTTCATCCTCGCGGCACACCATCGTCATTGCGCCGACGACGACGCGGTAGCGGCCGCCCGGAAGGACCTCGAGCACGCGACCGTGCTTGCGGAGGCGGACGACGCCGACGGCGGAGCCGGAGAGGAAGGGCATGGCTTCATGGTGCCGCCTGGGGGCGTTGGGAATCAACAGGGGGCTCGGGACGTGGGACGTGGGGCATGGGGCATGGGGCATGGGAGGGACAAGGGGCATGGGGCGTGGGGCATGGGGCATGGAGAACGACGCTGACGGGTAGTGCGGGGCTTCAGCCCCGCCGGACGGGCGAGGTTCCAGGTTCCAGGGGGTCACGGGACCGAGGACACGGGAGGGGCAAGGCACAGGGATGAGAAAGGGGTGAAGTGGGCGGCGGGTTTTGATAAACTAGGCAGGTTCCGCCGGTCGCGGCCCTTCTTGCTGGGAGGTCGTTCAACGGTAGGACACGTGGCTCTGGACCACGTTATCGGGGTTCGAATCCCTGCCTCCCAGCCAACTCACTCACATCTCAGCTCGTTCGGTGCCTGGTCGGCAGGCTTCCAGGTGCTCCACGGCTCGCGCCGTTCCGGACACGAATCCCTGCCTCCCAGCCAACTCATTCACATCTCAGCTCGTTCGTTGCCTGGTCGGCAAGTCTCCAGGTGCTCCGCGCCTCGCGCCAATTCGGATACGAATGACAAGTCTCGCACCCTGACTCGCTTGGTGCGTCGGCCACGCTTCAGACTAACGCGAACCCCACGGCGGCGTAGAACGCATGCGGTAGACTACCCGCAGTTGGTCTTGAAGGGCGGGAATGCGCTGGACCTCGTGCACGGCCTCTCGGCCCGGGGCTCGCTCGACATTGATTTCTCGATCGAGGGTGACTTCCACAACCTGCCAGAGATCGAAGCTCGGTGCTTGCGGGCGCTCCGCGATCGCTTCGACTCGGCCGGGTTTCTGCTATTCGACGAGAAGTTCAGTCGGAAGCCGAGTTCTCCGAGACCCGGACAGGACGATCGATGGGGCGGCTACCGGATCGAATTCAAGCTGCTGGCGAAAAACAAGGCCGCTCGGTTGGGTAATGACTTCGGAGCGCGGCAGCGCAATGCCGAAGTCATCGGTTACGCTCAAGAGAAGGTTTTCAAGATCGAGATCAGCAAGTTCGAGTTCTGTGCGCCAAAGATCCGCAAGGACTTCGACGACTACACGATCTACGTCTATCCGCTCGAACTGATCGCCGCCGAGAAGCTAAGGGCCATTTGCCAGCAGATGGCCGAGTACGTGCCGGTCCGGAACAAGCGGGCGCGGGCGCGCGATTTCTACGACATCCACACAGTTGTGACGAGTGCGCACCTGAACTTCGGCAGTTCGCAGTTTCAGGAACTGGTTCGCGCCGTCTTCGAGGCGAAGGCAGTGCCCCTGTCGTTGCTCAGCAGGATAGAGGGGCAACGTGAATTCCACCGCCTGGACTGGCCGGCGGTCTTGGAGACGCTTTCTGTGCCGGCGCGGGAGTACGACTTCTACTTCAACTTCGTTGTCACCGAGGTTGAGAAGCTAGAACCCCTTTGGCACGAATAGGCGCCAATCCGAAATGAACTCCTTCTCGCGCATGCCGTACGTGAGGTAGAAATCAAACTCGAGGCCCAGTCTCTGAAGTGCCTCGAGCGAGGTGACCGGAAAGTCGGCGCGCTGCATGTAGAACCCGACCACCTGATGGTACGGGTACACGTATTCGAGCTTCTTGAGCGTCGCGATCAGCACGTTGACGGACGCACGACCGCGGGCCGTTCGATAGGCCTCCAGCACCTGGTATGGACCTCCGGCATACCCTGGCCTGACGGCGATATCGATCAAGGTCCGTTCGAGTTTCGTCGCGTCGACGAGGCTTCCGTCCAGCGCCGTCTGCTGGCTGACCTCAAGTCGGCCAGTGTGCTTGCCCGCAATCGTAACGATTCGCAACCCGCCAACAGAGTATGTCGCGCGAGACGATCGTTGACTGCCGCAGGCTCGTGCCATCTGCCGCTGCTGTGTAGTATATACACCTACACATGAAGGACCCCAAGAAGGTCCGGGATGAGCCGTACAAGCGACTGGCTCCAGCGGTGATCGAGGCCGGCGGGACAATCGACGTGTGGGTGAGACCGTCCACCGTCGCCAAGTGCAGAGGAGAGGTGAAGGAGCTTACAGTTCTCTTCACACCGGAGTGGGCAGGATAGTGCTTTCGGGAGTAGATTCCGAGACGGTTACAGACGCACGATGAAGACCCTGCTCGTCGGCTTCGATTCGGCCTGGACGCCAGCAAACGCCGGCGCCCTGGTGGGGATCTTGTGTCTTGAGGACGGCACCTATCAAGAGCTTGGGCCGCCCGAGATCGCGACATTCGGCGAGGCGCAGCGCCTGGTCGAGGACTGGCAGGCAGTCCACAATCCCAGCTCGACTCTCGTGCTACTCGACCAACCTACGGTCGTTGTGAATCCGACGGGTTGCAGGCCGGTTGAACGCATCGCCGGGGCGGCCATCAGCCGACGCTACGGCGGCATGCAACCCGCCAGCAGGGCGAAGGCAACCATGTTCGGCCCGGAGGCGCCAGTCTGGAGGTTCATCGATCGATTTGGTGGACCGGCTGTCCCTCAGGATCGCTACGCGACGAGCCGAGTCCTTGAAACCTACCCCGCCTTGGCGCTCATTGCTCTGGGGTGGTGCCTCCCGGACCGTCCCGAGACTGGGCGGGGACGACCCGCAGGCCGTCTACCGAAGTACAACCCCGCCAACCGGAAGAAGTTCAACCAAGATGACTGGCGCCATGTCTGTGCCAAGGTCCGCGACCAACTCCTTCGCCGCAGCCTCGTTGAACTCGCCAGATGGGCCGACGGAGCACGAACTGCGGACCGACCGCGCAAGGCGGACCAGGACAAGCTAGACGCCTGCCTCTGCCTGCTCGTGGCGTTGCATCTGGCGGAAGGGAAGGAGTGTCTCGTCGTCGGAAACTACCAGTCAGGCTACATCCTCGTCCCAGACAGCGAGGAACTTCGGGGCGAGTTGACGAACCGCTGCCGCGATATCAGCTACACGCCGGGCGACTGGTTGGCTATCGCGTCATTGGGGTAGGAGTGGGAGCACGATGGTCTATACCCGCCCGCCGAAATAGGACCACGCGCAATGCTGTACGCCGAACTGCACGGGAAGTTGGACGACAGCGCGTCCAACCACGAACGCATCGAGGACATCCTCACTTCGACCGTGTTCGGCACCCTGTTCCTGGCCGACACGGGAGTTCAGGTTCTCTGCGAATGGCTTGGTTGCGCCAGGCGAATGGCATCAGACGGAAGAATCGCCGAGGAAATCCCTGCCATCCCCGCCGACTCCGCGATGCAGCACTGGTTCTGGCCCAGCCTTGCAGAGGCCGAGCCGGATCTCCTGATCAGGCTCGGTCACAAGTTGTTCGTGATCGAGGTCAAGTATCAGTCAGCGATGGGCCAAGGTGACGAAGACGGCGTCGCAGCTGTGGGCCATGTCGAGGTTCCAACGAAGTTCGGCAACCAACTGGCTCGACAGTGGCGGTCCTGTTCCGTTGACTCACCACGGTTCGACCGATACGCACCGGATCTGCAGGCGGCAATTGCCGAGTGTGAGTTGACCCTCGTGTACCTTGTCTCAAGCCAGCACTATCGGCGTGCTACGAGAGAGTTGCACGGGTCGTGGGCCGAGATAGGACCGTCCGCTGGGAAGGCCGCCAGTCTGTGCCTCCTGACTTGGCAGGACCTCCATCGAGTCCTGGTGCTCCGGCACCGGCGCCTGGGCGGAGTCACCCCACGTTGGGTCCCGGATCTGGCCGCCTTGCTTGCCGACAGGCGCAAGCTGGCGGCGTTCATCGGGTTTCCACAGTCGATGGGTCAACAGTTGGGGGGAGCCGCGGCCCAGGTGTCCGCGTGGGGGACTAGGTGGAACACACCAAGAGCTGAACTGCCGTTTCAGGCGCTCACGAAACTGGACCTGTCCGCTGTCCACGAACTGGCACAAGCGATGTCGGCGTATGCGGTTGCGCGGAAGCCAAGAGCACCGCGGGCGCTGGACGGGCTCGACTGCCGGGCCATCCACGCGGTCGCGGCCGGCGACTGGCCGCTAACGAAGTCAGCGACCCGCGAACGTTGGCTGGCGGGACTGGATCTGGCCGCGATCCGACTCGTTGCGGGAAACTGGCAATCGGTAATCGGAGGCACTGATGACTGAGTTGGATGCGAAGACATTCGCGGTCGGCGTTCACGACGCCATCCGTGCGGCACGGAACGTCTATGGCGCCGTGCGGCAGATGCGCGAGGAAATCAAGGTGGCGCTTGAACAACCACCGACGCCGCCGTTGTTTGATCTCGGGATCCGGGCTGAAGCTTCAAACCGCCACCACCCTGAAGAGAAGATCCTGCGCTCGTGGGAGGGCCGATTCTACGGCGACAACCCAGCCGAGGCAGACGGTGAACCGGAAGACGAGGACGATGACCTGGATGGCGAACCGGACGAAGAGGAGTCACCGAAGCGACGGGGACCGCTGGTCATCGTCGCAGGACAGCGGCTGGCTTACATCAAGACCGTGATCTTCCAGGCTGGCGGGGAAGCAGCAGAACCTCACATTCTCTACGGTGTACTTCACAACGCCCGCGTCGGGTGTGGCTGGCCTGAGATTGAGGTGCGTCGCTACAAACTGCAGGAAGTCTTCGCGTTGATCAACGCTGGCCGCATGCCCGGCGAACTCCGCACGCGCATAAGGGCGCAGCCGCCCAAAGGGGTGGCGAAACCGAAGGGCAAAGACATGTCCAACCGGTTGGTTTTCGACCTCCGTCGCAGCCCGGAACGAGTGCCGCTCTTCGACGTGCAGGGCCCACAGCAGATTCGCGAGATCGCAGATGGGCTGAAGCGCCTGTGGGCCGACATCCAGTGAGGAGGTTCCGAGGCGATCGGACCTACGCCGCCGTCAGCGCGCAGTTCCGAAACTCGTCCCAGACGGCCGGCCAATCTCCACTCGTCCATCCCTTGGCGTCTCTCCGAAGCGGCGGGGCCCGGCTCCGGCGCGGGCGGGGCTGGGCATCACTTCGCGGGCCGGTCCTCGCGCCGATCCCGGAACTCCGCGAAGCTGGCCTCGGTGAGCGGTCGGCCGGCCGGCCATCCTGCGAATAGCGCCCGCAGTGCCTCTGTGAGCGCCCCGGGCGGGACGTGTCCGCTGTGCTCGATGACTCGCAGCCGGCAGGTGAGCCCCGCAGGCGCTGTCGCGGCGATCGCCTCCTTGAGGGCGCCGTTGTGGCTCACCACGGTTGGCAGGTCGTGCTCGCCCATCACCAGCACCAGGTCGCGCCGGCCGCCCGCGAAGCCGGCCACCAGCGTATCCCTCGCGGCCCGGAACGACGGCACGGCGAGCGTCGCGCTGGCGGCGATGTACGCGTGGGCGAGGCTGGGTGTCCGAAACAGTGCGTGAACCGCCGTGAACCCGGTGTTCGACGTGCCGTACAGGACACGGTAGTCGGTGGTGCGCCAGGTCCGCGCCACGACCGGCATCAACTCCTCGCGCACGAAGTCGAGGTACTGATTCGCCCGTCCGCCATCCCTGCTGCCGTCCGGGTACGTGACCTCCTCGGGAAAGACGTCCTTCGACCGGTCCGTGTTCCTGATCCCGACGATGATGAACTCGGGAATCTCGCCGTGCCAGGCGGCGTGCCGGACGCCGCCGATCACGCCCGAATTGAAGTTCAGGTCGCCGTCCATCAGGTAGAGCACGGGGTACCTGTCCGCGGTTGCGTGGTAGCGATCCGGGAGCGACACCCAGTACTCCCGCGGCTCACCGACCTTCGCCGACACGAGCGTCTCGATGCGCACGGGGATCGGCAGGGACGGACCTTGCGCAGCGGCCGGCGGCCTGCAGAGTGCCAGGGCGGTGGCGGTGAGGACGAGCGTGTTTCGACCTGGCATCGGCATGGTTCCCCTTCGCGTGCGCAGCGCCCATCGGAGCGTCCGGTCTCATTGCACGACAGACGAGCGCCGGACGCTGCGGGAATGTGACCGACCCTGCACTTTGCGGGACGAACCCGGTCAATGGAGAGGCCGGGTGTCCGCTCCGCGTCTCGAGGCGGCGATCGCGCAGGCCGCCGAGCGCATGAACGCCGTGGAGGCGGCCATCGACGCGCAGCATCCGACATGGCGGCCGGGAGCGCAGGCGCAGGTGCGACCGCTCAACGAACACGTGGTGAGGAGCGTGCGCGCCTGGATGGTGTTGCTCCTCTGCGCCGTCGGCCTGGTCGTCGCCCTCGCGTGCGCCAACGTGGCCAACCTCAGGCTCGTCGGCGCCGGCCTGTTCGTCGCGAGCTTCGCACGGCTGGTGCGCATTACGGGCCGGGGCCACTCGTGCCCGGGCAGGCCCCGAAGCTGGATGTCGCCTACACGGTCGTCGGCATCGTCGGCGATATCCGGCACCGGGGCTCCGAGTTTCCCCCGCCCGCGCAGGTCTACTTTCCGCTCGCCCAATGGCCCCACGCCCGCGCCGTGACGCTCGCGGTCCGGACCGCCGGCGGTCCGACGACCGTCCTCCGCTGCGCTGCGAGTAGGGGTGGGGAGAGGTCGGATCGCATTCTTGCATTTTGAGCATATGACGCTCATAATGCGTGCATGACAGGACGCGACGTCGCACGCCCGGATCTGGAGGTCGAGATTCGGGCGGCGCTCCGGAGAAGCCCGGTCGTCACGATCCTCGGCCCCCGCCAGTGCGGGAAGAGCACGATCGCCAGGCGCATCGCCGGCCCCGCCGCCCACGTGTTCGACCTCGAGGACCCTCTCGACGTCGCGCGCCTGGCCGAGCCCCAGACGACGCTGGGTGCGCTGCGCGGGCTGGTCGTCGTCGACGAGGTCCAGTTGCAGCCTTCCCTCTTCCCGCTGCTGCGCGTGCTGGCCGACCGGCGCCCGCTCCCCGCACGGTTCCTGCTGCTCGGCAGCGCGTCGCCGGATCTCGTGCGCGGCAGTTCGGAGACACTGGCGGGTCGCACCGCGTTCGTGCCCATGAGCGGGTTCGACCTCAGGGAAGCGGGCGGTGCTCACATGCGTCGGCTCTGGCTCCGGGGAGGGTTTCCACGCTCATTCCTGGCCGCCGGCGAGGAGGCAAGCCGCCGCTGGCGCGATGACTTCGTGCTGACCTTCCTCGAGCGCGATATCCGGAAGTTCGGCGTCGAGGTGCCGGCCCCGGTGCTTCGGCGACTCTGGACCATGCTGGCGCACTACCACGGGCAGACGTGGAACGCCTCCGAACTCTCCCGGTCGCTCGGGGAGGCGCACACCACCGTGAAGCGCCACCTGGACATCCTGTCGGGCGCCCTGATGGTGCGGCCGCTCCAACCGTGGTTCGAGAACCTTGGCAAGCGGCAGGTCAAGGCCCCGAAGGTCTATCTCCGCGACAGCGGCGTGCTCCACGCCCTGCTCGGGGTGACGACGTTCGCCTCGCTCGAATCCCACCCGAAGCTCGGCGCGTCGTGGGAGGGTTTCGTCATCGAGCAGATTCTGAGGCGCACCGGCGACCGCGACGCCTACTACTGGGCCACGCCTGCCGGGGCGGAACTCGACCTCCTCGTCCTGGTGCGCGGCCGACGGGTGGGATTCGAAGTGAAATACAGCGATGCGCCACGCTTCACCAGGTCGATGGGCATCGCACAGCATGATCTGAAGCTCGATCGCCTGTTCGTCGTGTATCCCGGCCCGGTCTCGTACGCGCTGCGTGACGGCGCCGAGGTCGTGTCGATCCACGATCTCGAGCGGACGCTGGACTCGCTCCTGGGGAGGCGCCGCAACTGAGGTCGGCGGCCGTGGGGCACGCGGTTCCGGATGGGCCTCCAGCGGCGCGGCTGGACGTGCACCTGGTGGGCGAGGCCTGGAACATCATGCAGGCGCCCGAGGCGCGGCAACCGGCGAAGGAACTGCCCCAGGAGCAATTCCTGTTTCCGTACCTGGCCAACGGCGTGACGCTGGTCCAGGCGCTCTCGGCGACGCCGGAAGAGGCGGCAGGCCGATAGCCAGAATTACTCGTAATAAGGTCCAGAAATCAGACCATATTGCGCTATATTGGTGACCATGGAGCAGATGTCCATCCAGGACCTCAAAGCCAGGCTCTCCGGCGCGGTCGCCGCCGCGGAGGCCGGAGCGGCCATCCTCATCACGCGCCACGGTGATCCGGTCGCCCGCCTCGGCCCCGCGCATCCGCCAGGCCTCCACCGCGGCGCCAGGGTGGGCACCGGTCGGCTCATCCCGGCCATCACCCGGGGCACCGGTGGACGCTCGCTGGCGGCGCTGCTCGAGGATCGAGGCAACCGGTGACGCCCACGGCTCAGCCGCGTCCCCGACGCCGGTTGTACCTGGATACCTCCGCGTACCTCTGCGTCCTCCTGGGAGAGGAAGGCGCATCACGCCTCACGAAGGAGACCGCCGGGGCCGAGTTGCTGTCGAGCGTCCTGCTGGTGCTCGAGGCCAGGCGGAATCTGATCCGGTTGGCGCGGGAGGGCACGCTGGCGGCAGCCCAGTACGAGGCCTGCATGGATCGGCTGGAACAGGACGTGGCGTTGTTCGTCCTCCGCGATCTCACCCTGGATCTGTGCGCGTCGAATCTCGTCCCCGCCGTCACGACACCGCGGTCGCTCGACCTGGCACACCTGCGCACGGCGCTCTGGTTTCACGCGGCCGAACCCCTCGACCGCTTCATCACGCTGGACGGGTCACAGGCTCAGGCGGCCCGGGAACTGGGCCTGCCCGTGTAGTCGGCGTCATCGAACGGGCGCGCGGCCCTGGCGAGCGTCCTGCCGGCGCCAGACGCCGGCGGGACAGCCGCGTGCTACGAGTCGATCACCACCTTCATCACCCGGTCCTCGTACGCGGCGTTCATCGCGAACGCCTCCGCGGCCCGCGACAGCGGGAACCGGTGACTGACCAGGGTGTCGAGGTCCACGCGGCCGTCCTGCACCAGGCGGATGGCGCGCGGGTAGACGTGCTTCATCCGGCGGCTCATCCGGATGGTCAGTCCCTTCCGGCGCGCCGTGCTGTGCGGCATCGCCAGGCGATCGTCGCCGGGAATGCCGACGAGGACGAGGCGTCCGCCCAGGCGCGCCATCGACGCCGACTGCGCCACCGACGCGTCAGCCCACGCGGCCTCGATGGCCACGTCCACGCCCCGCCCGCTGGTCGCGCGGGCCACCGCCTGCACCGGGTCATCGTCCACGGCGTGGATGGGCACAGCCCCGCCGGCCTCCGCCCGCGCAAGTCGCCACGCGAACCGGTCGCTCACGAATACCCGCCCCGCACCCGACAGCCGCGCGAGTTGCAGGATCAGCAAGCCAATCGGCCCTGCCCCGACAACCGCCACATCGTCGCCGACCCGGATCTGCGCGAGGTCCACGGCGTGCACGGCCACGCCCAGCGGCTCGAGCAGCGCGGCGCGCGTGACGTCCATGTCCGGCGGCACCGGGACGCAGGATCGCGCGGGCATGTGCATCCACTCGCACAGGCTGCCGCCGTCCGGGTAGTTGCCGCAGAAGTGCAGGCGCCAGCAGAGGTTCGGGTGCCCCCGATCGCACGCCTCGCACCGGCCGCACGGCTGTGCGGGGTCCACGGCTACGCGCGTACCAGGCACCAGCGGCTGGTGGTTCGCGTCCAGGCTGCCCTCCCCCACCGCCTCGACGGTGCCGGAGAACTCGTGGCCGAGGACGAGGGGCGACGCGACCGGCGTGTCGCCGATGCGCGCGTCGAGGTAGGAGTGCAGGTCGCTGCCGCACACGCCCGTCACCTGGACGCGGATCAGGGCGG